>PGXI01000089.1:0-5584 GCA_002839125.1 Tenericutes bacterium HGW-Tenericutes-5 | reverse complement strand
GTCACAACAAATGCTCGGTAAAAATCTCTTAAAGCCTCAAACGGGGCTGCACAAGCTGTCTTAAGAAGATTTAAAATCGTCACAAATATAATGCTTAACCAATCATCATTCTTTTTAACCTTAACCGTTCTTTTATCTAAGTCAATCGTTGCCTTATAATCGGCTCTCCTAAAGAACTTATCCCACTTCTTATTATAATTATAAGAATCGTTAAATGCTTTAGGTAACCCTGGTAATCCACCAACTATAACACCGCCAATTACAACAAACGGAGAAAATACAAAGAGGTTTTCAGCGTTATTTACACCCCATAAAACAATAAATAAACCGGCTCCAAAGAAAAGCAACTTAATTACAGAAGATACTATAAGACCAGTTCTTAAACTCTTAAGTTCATCAACTTCAGGATTATAGACTGTTTCTTTAACTTCTTCAAAAATTTCTTCTTCAATAGTCTCTTCAGTTTCTATTATATCTTTTTCTTCTTCATTTGTCTTTTCAAAAGATTTAGAGTTTAAATACGAATCCACTACCCAATCCTTTAAAAGTTCTTCAATGGTTGGATAACTTGGTAGTCTTAAATCTACAGCAGCTTTATAGTTTGTGATTGCGTCTTCGTTATCATAACTCTTGGCTTTCTTAAATAATTGTAAGCCCATTTTATAATGTTCTATGTCATAAGACTCACCGTATATACCCATCCATAGTCTGCCTAGTTCATTAATAGCCTCACCTTTTTCTTCATCATTCTCACCATATTTAATCGCTCTAAAAAGATATTCTTCAGCTTTCTCTAAGTTAAAATACTTCTCATTCATGTCACTACCGTGTTTGATTCCTAAATAATAACAAGCATCGAACTCATTCTGTTTAGCAGACTTTTCTAAATAACTCATACCAAGTTCTTCGTTTTTACTTAAGTTATTACCTCTAATATATTCTAAACCGATGTAATACTGGCTTAAACTAACACCCTTATCAGCGGCTTTCTTCTCCCATTTTAAACTTTCATTTATATCTTTTCTAATCCCTATTCCATCTTCGTACATCCTCGCTAAGTAATAAGCACCCCTACCGTCACCTAAAAAATAAGCTTCTTGGTACTTTTTATAAGCTTCTTTATACTTTTCCTGACCTTCTAGTTTAATCGCATCAGACAAGCAATATAATGCTTTAGATAAGTCTATTTCTATTGAATGATCATTAACTAATGTTTCTTTACCTTCAAACTTAGGTTTTGTCGCTTTAATAATTTGTCTTCTTGTAAAATTAGAAAATAAAAAAGCCAGTAATAAATTTAGTCCTGAAGTGGGTATTACGAACAAAATAAGAAAAATCGCTTCTATTCCAAATTTGCCTCTAATATTCTTCATCTCAAAAATTATTGAAGTACCTCTTATAATCGGTACAAAAAGAAATAGCAACAAAAGCACAAATATAATGATTTTAATCCCTGACTCTAAACCTGAAAAAATATTTTCTTCCTTTTGACCTTCATCATAAAGCCAGTAAATAAACAATAAATAAATTGAAATTGAAACAATTAAATTACCCCAACAAAATAAATATGCTTTATTTTTTTCTTTTTTGGAAGCTTTCTCCCAAATCCTAGCATCAATCTTACCCTTCAAAACATTAACCTCCGCTAAATATTAGATTTCTTTTACTTAAAATTATTTTAACATAAACTATCACCAAAAAAACATACTCGAACAAAATTAATAAAAAAAGTGAAAGACATTTCTTTCACTCATAAGTATATAGTTTTTACACGCTTAATTACTAACCAATTTAAACTGTCTATTCTCCAGATCATAAATATAGCCAATCTCTTTTAATCTCTTAACAAGCAAAGCTAAATCGATTCCTAAGTCATCACATAGAGATTGTAATGAAGTGTAGTAGTCCCTAAGTTTAGTATTGACTACACTTAATAAAATATATGGATCAATTTTTAAGTATTTTTCTTTCATTGTCAATTCCACTCCTAAAGTTGATAGCCCTAATTTTTTTATTTCTTCTATACTTACAATTTCAATTATAGTTAATTTAACTTTTTTTATAAAGCTTTCTTAATTCAACAATTATTATAGCATAAGTGTTTAATTAAATAAAAAAAATAGGCAAAGTTTTTAACCTTACCTATTATAATTTAAAGTCTATTTATATTTCTTGCTTGGTAAAGATATAATAACTTATTCCAAACATAACTCCCGATGATAACAAAGCAATCAAAACTGGTATAAAGAATAAACTCATATCAAAACTACCCACAAGGATTTGATTAACTATCGAGGAAGCTCCAGCTGGATTATATAAAGAAATATTTTCGGAAATATTTAATACTTGCAAAAGTGCAAATCCAAAAAAGCCTAATAAAGCCGATGTAGTTGGCGATTTAGCTAAAGTACTAACAAAAATACCTAAAGCGGTATAAAACACTCCTAATACCCAAAGTAAAATAATTGATTCAATCATTCCTGGATAACTATAAACACCAAAGAGTATTTGTGTGTAATAAGCACTAACAAAGGTTGAAACGAGCAATAATAATGTATAAACAATTACTCCGGCTAAAAACTTACATAATAAAAACTGTAATCTAGATACATTCTTTGTTAATACCAAAACAATTGAACCTTTACTCTTTTCACTAGAAACAACACCGGTTAAAACAATTAAATAAACGATTAAACATAACGAGTTCATATTCTTGTAAAACTGTAACCATGCATCTTTAAAAGTTGGATCAGGAAATACTATTTCTAAGTCACTAGCAACTGCTTTTAAAATCTCATTCATATATTTAGCTAAAGCTGGTGAAGCAATTGCAAAAAAGATAAATAATACACTTAAAATTAGTATCTTTGGAGTTTTAAAATACTCCATTAATTCCTTCTTAAGCAAACTAAGCTTGATCATGATTATTCACCACCTTGATAAAGATATCTTCTAAGGATATTTCTTTAACAACCATCTTCTTAACAAGGATATTTTCTTCATTAAAGATTTGATTGAGCTTAACTCTTAACTTATCAATATCTTGGGCTTTAATTAAAACCTTAAGATTATCAACAACTACTTCTTCAACGAAATCTAAATCTTTTATCGCTTCAAGTTTTAAAACGTCTTCTTTAGTTTCTAATTCGATTTCTAGTTCTCTAACATCAGGAACTTCTCTTATATGTTCAATTGAATCTTCTAATAATTTCTTTCCTTCGTTAATTATAACAACTCGGTCACAAATCCTTTCGACATCAGCTAAGATATGTGATGAGAAAAATACTGTAACTTTTGCACTTAAACTAGAAATTATATCCATAACTTCTTTTCTTCCGATCGGATCTAGGGCTGACACCGGTTCATCTAATAAAACCACTTTTGGGTCATTGATTAAAGCTTGGGCAATCCCCAGTCTTTGCTTCATTCCTCGCGAGAAAGTTCCAATCTTCTTACTTCTTTGTTTATATAGATTTACCAGTTTCAATAACTCAACTATTCTTGACTTCAATACAGATTTTTCAATATTATATAGGCTTCCAGAAAAGTTTAAAAACTCTACCGGACTCATCCAATCATAGAATCCTGGTACATCCGGTAAATAACCAATCATCTCACGGTTTTGATTACTACCAAAACTTACTTTTTTTCCCATGATCTCAATTTCACCAGAAGTTGGTTCTGTCATCCCCGCAATCATCTTTAAAGTTGTGGTCTTTCCCGCACCATTAGGTCCTAAAAACCCATAGATTGATCCTTCCGGTACAGTTAGGTCAAGATTATTAACAGCGACTAAGCCATTATAATTCTTAACTAATCCTCTAATCTTCACTGCTTCCGTCATCAAATTCATCCCCTCTAAATAAAAAGTACGCAACCGGTCCAACTAAGTTTCCCAAAACAATAATCAATACCCAAATCAATTTGTTATCAAAACGTACTTTTCTTCGTTTTGAAAGATTAACTAAAGCTATTATCTGCAATCCCAACTGAAGCACTAATAAAGGCCAAAATGTTTTAAGTACATCCCATATCATAATTCTTCCCTACTTTCTTTTATATATTTAAAAAATTGAAAATTTTAAAGCAACGACATAATAATTACTTGCACGCTTGTTGAAAGATCCAACACTCCATGACCAATCAAGGAATTAGTCAAATCATTATCTTTTAAGAATCTATAACCAACGAATAATGCTAATGGTAAAAATGATAAAAAGCGGTAAAGCATATACTCCAAATCAACTAACAAAGGAATAAAACTATGTTGTAATGCATAAAAGAATACTACATATATTAAACCAAAGTATTTTCCTTTGTTGATTCTTTTTAAAGAATAGCCGAAATATAGTGGCATCTCTGCTAAAACAATTGTTACTGGTAATAAGAAAAAATTGACAATAGCAAGCCAAGGTATGATTGGTTTAATCAAAAACTCTGGTAACCCGTTATAAAAGATAAATGAAAAACCAATCATTCCAATAATTCCAATTAATAATATAATCAAAATATGTTTTAAACTACGAGAAATTTTAACTCCTTTAAGATTAAATCTTAATAAATCTTTATACTTAATTTTTTCATACCGACAAACTAAGATTAAAACTAAAATTGTAATAAGGTTATACAGACTACAAAGTAAAGGCCAGTAATTAGAGCTTTCCTCTAAAGTTTGTTTTGTTAGAAGTGCAAATATTAACCCGCCAGTTATAAAAAGAAACGATCTAAAAAGCGGCAAAATATAAGGCAACGCTTTTTTCATATACTATTTTTCTTCTAGTGAAGATGTAACTATATAAGAAACTTTTCTAAGTTTTCTTTCTTTAGTTTTTTCATTGTTAGTTCTTAAAGCAATCATCTTCGTTATCTCACGCATCATTTCTAATAATTCCTCATCCGATAAAAACAATGATTGACTAACCAAACCGATATTGTTTTGAATTTCTTCTATCGCATTCTTCTGTTCTAAATAAGATCTCAAGTCCGACATAATAGTAATTAGAAACTGATTAAAAATGTTTTGAAAATCATCCTTACTCATCTTGTCCTTTTTACTCATCAACTCTTTAGAAACATCAGTCTTAATACTATATACTTTTTCAATTATTCCGTTAATATTGTTTTCTTCTACAACTTCTATCAAATCATATTCAAGCATCTCTTTTAAATGACGATATAATGTTGCTTGAGAACAATCGCCACAAGCTTTTCGAATCTCTTTAGTAGTTGCTTTTTGTTTCATTGCTAGTTCTTGAATTATCTTTATTCTTAAAGGGTGCATCATTACTTTTAAAATGTCTTTCTTCATCTCTTTCATCCCCAAACGTTATCATATATGTATATGTTATCATTTGTGATAACGTTTGTCAATATTGTTTTTAACAAAAGCTAATATTAGAAGTTTTATTTATTTAAAAAATATTTCGAGCCGACCTATGCACCGGAACGGATTGCCTTACCAATAACCCCTCTCCTTTTCCAACTTTCTGCCATGTCTGCTGCTGTGAATCCGACAAACCGCACCTTCCAGCTTTGCCTTATTGTTACTGAAAAGTGTAACCTGAATTGCTCCTATTGTTTCTGC
>PGXI01000088.1 GCA_002839125.1 Tenericutes bacterium HGW-Tenericutes-5 | reverse complement strand
AGAGCAAGAAAAGAAAATTCGTCTTTTAATTGAGGAAAAAGAGCCATTAAAGATTGGTTTGAGCATATATTGCTGTTAGCCTTGCTTCTTCTAATATGTTGCTCGCGAGCTTGAAGGGTTAAAACAAATGCTCTTTTACCTTCTAAATCATGAGTGTAACCACAGATTCTGCCTGGCATTTTTCTAACATAAGTTTTTTCAGTGGCTAAGTAGCCTAGTGTTGGACCACCAAAAGCAACAGGCATTCCTAATGATTGACATTCACCACAGGCGATGTCTGCTCCATCTTCTTTTGGAGATTTTAAAACTCCTAGAGTAGAAATATCAGCGTTTATGATAAATAAAGATTTGTTAGCTTTAATTAAATCAGAAAAACCTGTGTAGTCTTCAATAATACCATAAATGTTTGGCTTTTGTACGATTACACCGGCGGTGTCTTTATCTAATTTTTTCTTTAAGTCTTCAAGATCAACTATACCATCTTTTTCGTCAATAAAATCCCACTCTAATTCTTTATACTTTAAATATGTTTTTATGACATTAACTGTATTAGGATTTAATGTTGACGATAATAAAACTTTATTCCTTCTTGTTACGGCGCAAGCCATAAAACATGCTTCAGCTGTTGCGGTTGAACCATCATACATTGACGCATTGGAAACTTCAAGACCGGTAAGGGTTTGAATCATTGATTGATATTCAAAGATATACTGTAATGTCCCTTGTGAAATTTCTGGTTGGTAAGGAGTGTATGAGGTCATGAATTCTTGTCTTGATGTCAGGGCATCAATAACAGCTGGTTGATAATGATCATAGAGCCCTAAACCTGAAAAAAGAGTTAGTTCCTGATTCTTTTTTGCTAATTCTGCAAAATGATTCCTTAACTCTGATTCAGACATAAAACTAGGAACATCATAATCACTGTTGAAAATTACACTTTCAGGTATGTCTTTAAACAACTCATCGATAGATGAGATATTTAAAGCTTTCAACATGGAGTCGATGTCAGCTTTAGTATGGGGAAAATACTTGAACAATTAATTCACCTACTTAATAAAATCTGCGTATTCTTCAGAACTTAATAAGGTACCTAATTCATCAGGGTTTTCTAATTTAACTTTTAGAAGCCAGTTTTCATAAGGGTTTTTGTTAAGAAGTTCAGGATCTCCAACCAATTCTTCATTAACTTCCAAAATTTCACCAGTAACTGGAGAAATTAAATCTGAAGCTGCTTTAACTGATTCTACAGCACCAAATTCATCTTCTTGAGATACGTTGTCTCCTGTTTCGGGTAAATCAACAAAAACAACATCTCCTAGTTCAGATTGTGCGAAATCAGTGATACCAATTAATACTACATCATCTTCTAATGGTTTTACCCATTCATGACTTTTTGAATAGAAAAGTCCTTCTACTATTTTGCTCATATTAAGCTCCCTTCGTTTTATTATATTTTTTTTCTAAGAATTTTTTATCTCTAACAAAGCCAGGAATCATTTTATTTCTGACTTTGACATACACTTCGGTGTTTTTCTTTGTATGTGGACGATTAATCATCGCCATAGCAATTGGTTTTTCGATTGATATACTTAAATATCCGGTTGTAACATAGCCGATGATTTGATCATCCTTATAAACTTCATAACCTTCTCTTGGAATTGATTTTTCAGTAAGTTCGATTCCTACAACTCTTCTTGTTAAATCATCACCTTGTTTAATAAGTGCTTGTTTACCTAAAAAATCAATATCTGTATCAAGTTTAACGAAGAATTTTAATCCGGCTTCAAGCGGAGTTATATCTTGAGATATTTCATGACCATAAAGCGGTAAGGCAGCTTCAAATCGTAAAGTGTCTCTAGATCCTAAACCACATGGGACGACATCATGTTCCATTAATTTATCCCAAATTTCTCTAATCGCTTCAGCTGAAGCATAGATTTCAAATCCATCTTCACCGGTATAACCAGTTCTTGATATTATCAAATGATGTTGAAGATACTCATAGTTTGCAAAATAGAAAAATCTTAATTGGCTTAAGTCAATTCCTAAAGCCATGGCTATAACATTTTCTGCATTCGGACCTTGAACAGCGATTTCTTGATAATCATCACTAACATTTTGTACTAGGACATCAAAATCAGTGCTGTTTTCAACTATCCAAGTATAATCTTTAGCAACATTGCTTGCGTTGACTACAAGCAAGAAATACTCACTGTTTAAACGGTAAACCAAAAGATCATCCACAACTGTTCCATTTTCATAAAGCATCATTCCGTAAGCAACTTGTCCATCTTCTAGTGTCTGAACTTTATTGGTAAATATCTTTTCCACAAATTCTAAAGCATCTGTTCCTTTTACTATTATTTCGCCCATGTGAGATACGTCAAACATGCCAACATTGTTTCTAACAGCCAAATGTTCATTCTTGATGCTGTCATATACTATTGGCATTTCGTAACCGGCGAATTCTTCCATTTTCGCACCCAACTGAAGGTGTTTATCGTAAAGACATGTTTTTTTCAAAGTTTCCATATTCCACCTCATTCATCATTATATCACAAATTTATTCTTTAGAATAAAATTTGTAAAAAATCTACGGCTGATAAATTATAGATATAATTATTGATGTTTATTGTTTCAAGAACTTTGTTGAAAGCTTCTTTAGTGAACTCAACATTCTTGAAGTTATTTAAGAATTCATCTTCATCACCAACCAAAAAATAATCCCCTAACATTTCAATTCTTTTAACAATATTATTTTTTAGTTCTAAAGATATTTCAATTATCCCAGCTTCTGTCTTCTTTTTCTTCTTTATGGTGTAATTGGGATTTTTTCCATAGATGAAATCTTCTTTTAGATATGATTCTTCAATTTTCTCAATTCCCCTTATATCTTCTTCAGATAAAATAACTTCTTGATCACAAATATTATCGCGAATGAAGCTTTTGAAATCTTCAATTGAAATGTCTAAGTGTTCTTTTACGTTAGTCACTCTTTTTCTAACACTATCCACACCTTTAGAAATTAGTTTTTCATTATCGGGAGTTATGGCTTTAACCATAACGCTGAGATCGGTATTATAAAGCATTGTTCCGTGAACAATGGATCTAGAATTTACTTGGTAAAAAGCATTTCCTGATACTTTTAAACCATCAACAAGGATATCATTTCTTCCAGAGACTTCAGCATTTAAACCTAAATCTTGAAGTATTTTAGCCACTTTATTAAGGTAGGTCGTAAAGACAAAATCCTTATTGAAATTTGGCGTGATAAAAGAGAACATAATATTAGAAAAGTCTGCATAAACACATCCTCCACCGGATTTTCTACGGTAAAATTCAATGTTATTATCTCTGACATATTTCATGTTTACTTCGTTCTCAATCAGCTGATTTCGACCAAAAATTACAGTTGGATTTACTTGCCACATAAAGAAATATTCTTCCGCTGGAAAGTTTCTAGCTAAGAACTCTTCAGTTGCTAAATAAAATGATAATCTCTTTGTTTCGTTAAATGGATATGCGATATATTTCATTTTTACTCTCCTTACATTAAAAAGAGAGAAGTTATTCTCTCTCTAAAAATTCTTTGATTCTTTTTGCCTCTAGCTCAGCTAGAAACTCTGTAAATGGCTCAATTTTTTTGTTAATTTTAAATTCATCGATGTTTTTAAAATAAGCATCTCTTTGTTCTCTGGTGATTGATACTGGCAAATAGCCATCTAACTCTAATTGATAATTTAAAAGTAAACGCGCAAGTCTACCGTTGGCATCCATGAATGGATATATTTTCAGTAGTTGCAAGTGAGCAAAAGCTGCCTTTTTTAAACCCGTGAAATCAGGATTTTTTAAATCGTGAAAATAAGCATCCATCTTTTTGAATATTTTCAAATAAGTTGGTGGTACGTGTTTAGCTCCTAAAATGAATAAGTCGCGAGTACGGTATACTCCGCCAGTTATAATTCCATCAACTAATATTTGATGCAAATCCTTAACTGTTGATTCATTCAATTCGACTTGTTTTCCAACAAGACGATGAACCATATTAATGGCGTGATAATTGTTGATAATTTCTTTCCTACGGTTCGGCTTTTTGTCGGGAAATTCTCTCGAATGATCTTCCAACAAGAAATTAACATCTTCAAAAGTGAAATCATCGTTATCGAAACTTGTTGATTCGTAAATAAAACGTTTATCGAATTCTTCGCAAATCTCTTGAAGCTCTTCTTTTGTCATCGTTTTTTTCTTGTTGAGTAATTGCTCTTTAAGCGCTTCTACCTCTTCTAATTTCATATTTATCACCTCATTTAAATGATATCACAGAAACCGTTTTCTATCAACTCAGTTGATTAAAAAATCGCAAGAAAAAAAGCAACTTTTGAAAGTTGCTTTAGCTGCTGTAATTATTGTAAGCTGTTTTAACGATATTGTAGATGACTTCTTTTGGAATATCACCATAATTGTTGGCTTTAAACCATAGTTCTTCTTTAGTTGATTTATTTTTAGAAATTGTCGGATATTTGATGATTAATCTAATACCTTGTTCAAGATCATATTTGAAAGCCATGCGGTAGTAATTTCCAAAATTCATTAATACTAAGAATGGTTTACGATCAACATAGAAAGTGATTCTATCATCATCAAGTTTTGTAACAACTTGTGGTAATTCTCTAATATAAGCTACTAGTTCATCAAAAGATGGACTTAATGGTTTGAACATTTTTGGTTTTTCAATGTAATACTCAATTGAATTTGCTTGATTTGCTTGATTATTCATTCTTGAGAACTCAGGGTCAACTTGAACATCCTGAAATACTATGTTAGTTGGATCGAGATTATCCGAATTAGATACTATTGGTTGCTCTTTCGAGATGATCATCGACCCTTTTTCTGTAGAAACATTTTTGTTTTGTTTTCGACTTTGAACTGCTAATTCGTTTTCTAAATCATTTTGAGTCTCGTGATTTTTACTAATTTTGGCAGAAAATATTAAGTAGATAAAGAACAACAATAAGAATAAAGGAACTAGTAAAATCATATATCTAGTTGAAATATTCGGATATGATGTCGATACACGATAATTTAAATGCCAGTAACTAATTGCTGCTGTACCAATTACAAGTTCTATTAAAAAGATTGTTCTAAAAAACCGCCCAAAATTATTAACTCTCTTGTACTCAAATACAAGAATGTACCCTAAAAATAAAATTGTTAGTATCGCTCCCAAACTACCAACGAAAATTAATAGTTGAGCTAAACTTGTCAAACCAACAGCAAAATACATTGAATATGCTAGGTAAGCAGTAAATGCCATAGTCGAAACTGAATAAATCAACATTGGTAAAACTGCTAAATTTTTGGTGCTGTTTTTAACTTGCCCATTATCTTTATATTGTTTATTACTGATAAATAAAAATATTAGACCTAAAATAATTGTTAATGCTCCGATTCCACCTTTGATTAAAACTTCATTATCAGTCAAAAATGCAATTTCAAAACCCCATTGATCGATTCGATTCCACGGAACAGCAACAAGAGTAATTAATAAGACTAAAATTAGTAATAAAATGTTGCTAAAAATCTTTTTCATAGACTCACCTCACAGTATATAAAAATTATATAACTTCTCGATATTTATGTCAATAAACTAACGGTTTTTATAATTTTTTGTTAAAAAAATATTAAATTATATATGATATTGCTAATATCGTGTAAATTTGGGATTATTAGTTTACTTATAAAGTTATTTCAATTCAAG
>PGXI01000087.1 GCA_002839125.1 Tenericutes bacterium HGW-Tenericutes-5 | reverse complement strand
AACCGTTAACCATCGAAACAATATTAGCTAGTTCATACTGCGGTGATTTTAAATACTTAAATCTAGCAGGTGTTGAATAGAATAATTTACTAACCTCAATCATTGTCCCTTGATTCATTGAAGTTTGGGTTTTTTCAAGCATTTTTCCGTCTTCATATACTATCTTAATGCCGTCTCTACCGTTTGAAGTAGATAGTTCAACACGAGAAATAGCTGCGATAGACGGTAAAGCTTCTCCTCTAAAACCAAGTGATTGGATTCTAAACAAATCATTAACCGACTTTATCTTTGAAGTCGCATGTCTTTCAAAAGCTAAAACTGCATCTTCTTCATCCATACCAAAACCATTATCAGTTACTCTGATTGATTTCATCCCACTATCAAAAAGATCGATGTCAATCTTAGTGCTTTCCGCATCAATCGAATTTTCAACTAACTCTTTAACAACGTTAGCTAACTTCTCAACAACTTCTCCAGCCGCAATTTTATTTGCGATTCCTGGATCTAATCTTTTAATAATGCCCATTCTTTACACCTTACTTTTTTTTATGCTTTTTAACTTCCTCAACGATATCGTTGAGAACGTTAAGTGCACTTATTGGTGTTAACTCCATTACATTTATTTCCTTAATTTGTTCAATTAGTCCTAAATAAGTCTCATCTTCTTTTTCTTCAACTGCTAAAGATTCCATATAATTAAACAAATCTACTGTTTGTGGTTTGATAATATTTTTACCATGGTTCTTCTCTAATTCTTCTAAGATTTCTGCACTTCTAGCTAAGATATTCTTCGGCAATTTAGCAAGCTTTGCGACATGAATACCATAACTCTTATCTGTTGGTCCTTCAACTACCTTATGTAAAAATACAATATTACCTTTTTCTTCCTTAGCTTTAACATGAACATTCTTTAAACCTTTTAGGCTATCTTCTAAATAAGTCAGTTCATGATAATGCGTTGAAAACAAGATCTTACAATTGATTTTGTAATGACAATACTCAATTATCGCTTGAGCTAAAGCCATACCGTCATAAGTAGCTGTACCTCTACCAATCTCATCAAATAAAATCAATGATTTCTCAGTCGCGTTATTTAGGGCGTAATTTACTTCAAGCATTTCAACCATAAAGGTGGATTTTCCCGATTGTAAATCATCACTTGCGCCTATCCTTGTGAATATCTGATCAAAGATTGGCATACGTGCACTTTCAGCTGGAACAAAACAACCAATTTGAGCCATGATAATAATCATTGCTAATTGGCGCATAAAAGTAGACTTACCACTCATATTCGGTCCTGTTATCAGTAAAATATTATTACTTTCATCCATGAATAAAGAGTTTTCGACAAACACCTCATCTAATAATTCTTCTACAACTGGATGACGACCATTTCTAATATCAATAACTTTACCTTCGATTAACTCGGGTTTAATAAACCTTTTATTCATTGAAACAACGCTGAAACTAATGATCATGTCAATTAGGGCAATAATCTTAGCACAACTTTGTAAATCTAAGGTTCTTTCTTTAACCTTGTCTCTTAGAGTGATAAAAAGTTCATATTCCATTTCTTGAATTGTATCGGTAGAACCTAAAATAATTGCTTCTTTTTCTTTTAATTCTTTCGTTATAAATCTTTCCGCATTCGAAAGCGTCTGTTTTCTCTCGTAACCAAACTCATCCTTCACCAAATCCATCTGGGATTTAGTAACTTCGATATAATAACCAAAAACGCGGTTATAGCCAACCTTTAACTTATTAAGACCTGTTCGTTCTTTTTCTCTTTCAACAAACTTTTCAAGCCAAATCTTGGCGTTTGCTTTAATATCTCTAATCTCATCAAGTTCTTTGGAATAACCTACTTTAATGAAACTGCCTTCTTTGATGGAAAGTGGCGGATTATCGACAATTGCCAAATCAATTTCATTGGTTAAACTTGAAAAATCCGGTAATTCATTAGCTAATCTTTTCGCTAAATCACTATCTAATTTTTTCAGTAATGAACCAACCTTAGGCATACATTCAAGTGAACGTTTAAGATTGATTAAATCTTTAGCATTAGCACTACCAAATGAAACTCTACCAACAATTCTTTCTAGGTCATATACTTTCTTTAAGTTATCAATCAACTCTTGTCTAACGATAAAGTCATTATTAAAAGCTTCTATAAGCAAGTAACGTTCTTCTAACTTGTCTTTTTCAATCAATGGTCTTAAAATTGATGACTTAAGATATCTTGATCCCATAGCGGTTGAACATTTATCCAATAACCAAAACAAAGTATTAGTACTAGATTTTGAAGTAAATGTTTCCGTCAACTCCAAATTTCGTTTTGAATTATTATCGATTCTTAAGTAACTACTTGCTTCAAAAACACTTGCTTTTTGTAAATGCAGAAGTTCTTGTTTTTGAGTTAACTCTAAATAATTAATCAATAAAGCAAAAGCGTTTAACAAATGCTTGTCATAAATCTCATTAACCAATGACTTATAATATTTCTTCAAATTAAAATCATCGCTTATGGAAATAGTTAAATCTTGATTCTTTAGACTATTTCTTAAAAACTTATTCTTAAAATTGCTTGGAATAACAACTTCTTTACACTTTAAATTTAAAATCTCACTGATTAAGATGTTATTATCTAGCGGTAACTTCTCTAGATATAGTTCTCCAGTCGAAAGGTCGGAATAAGCCAAAATATAGATATCTGGACTTTCGTAAATTGCAGTAATATAATTATTATCTTTTCTCGATAAGGCGCTATCAGCAACAATCGTTCCTGGTGTAATCAGTTTAACAACTTCGCGTCTAACAATTCCTTTAGCGCTAGCTGGATCTTCAGTCTGTTCGACAATCGCAATTTTATAACGTTTTTCGACTAGTTTTTCTAAATATAAATCAACCGCATGATAAGGAACTCCGCACATCGGCACTCTTTCTTCGGTTCCGGCATCTCTACCGGTCAAAACTATTTCAAGTTCCTTAGAAGCCACAATAGCGTCTTGGAAGAACATTTCATAGAAGTCTCCAAGTCTAAAAAAGACTATATAGTCACTATAGTCTTTTTTTATCTCTAAATATTGTTGCATCATTGGCGTGTAATTCGATATTTCTAAAGGCTTCAAGTTTCAAACTCTCCTTATTAAGGGGGCTACCTACAAACCTTAGTTATTTATCAATGGCCATAAATAAGTATAGGCTGCCCACGCACCCACTGCTAGAACTACAACTAAAACTATGGTAAGAATAATTCTTCTTGTGCGTCTCTTCTTATAGTATTTTTTGATTATCAAATTAATTTTTTCATCTAACAATTCTTTTTCTTCAGCTGATAAAAGATTAGAATCAGCTAATGAAGGTTCTGCCGGTAAGTCACTAGGAATTTCAATATCATGAACTTCTTTTACAGGAGTTGCTTCATCCATAGGTTCTTCAATATACTGTGATTTTTCTTCTTCAAATTCCTCTGCAAAACTTTCTTCAAATACCGGTTCTTCTAATACTTCCTCTTCAACTTCTTCCGGAACTTTAACTGGTTCAGGAATTGCCTCTTCTTCAACTTCATCATGAATTTCTTCAGGAATATAAACTTCTTCAACCTCTTCTTCAACTAAATCGCCTTCGACAGCTTCAGCGTCAGAAAATACCGGAACATGGTAATCAAAGAAATCATCTTTAGGGAAAGTATTGTACATTCCTAAAGCAAATTTCATATATTCAATCATATCAGTTTTTTTAAGATCAATTGAGATTTTAAAGCCTTTTTCTTTAGCATAGATTTCAAGTTCTAAAACGCTCTTCATTTCCAAAAGTTCAGTTTCATCAGCGCTTAACTTAAATTTAGCGACTAAAATCTCGATCAATTTACCCTTATTTATTCTTCTTGGAATCTTAACGTCATACTTAGCGCCTAATGCCTTTAAATCTCCTAAAGTATAACTGGTTAATAAATCATCATCCCAGTCATTGATATTGATTCCATCTAAAAAGCCAGCTTGTTCATAGAACATTCTTTGAACATGATCATAGAATTCGTTATATCTCATAACTTCTAAATCAACGGTATAGTTATGTTTAAGCTGTTCTAACTCATCAAAAAACTTATCTCTAATCACAAGAGCTTCCTTATTAACAAAAATAAGGTTTAGCATCATTTCTTTATATCGCGATAAACTGAAATCAAGGTTGTACTCACCAATCATCTTTTCTAATAAGAAGATTGAAAAATTATCATAACCTCTCAGACGAAATCTAAGTTCGTCAGTATAGGTGTTATATCGTTTCGGCTCAAATACTTCTGGTCTAATTGTTTCCTTAAGTAGAAAACGATGAACATATAGTGGTAACTTGATTTCATATTTATTCATCAATTTAATTAAATCGTCGAGTGGAATAACTAGTAGCAGTTTTGAGAAATCAAAAAATTCTTCCTTATTTTTAAATTTACTCATCATATCACCCTTTTTTTTATAAGATAATAATATCTTACTATAAATTATTTTTAATTTCAAGTGACCTTGTTATAATTTAGCGATTTCCTATGATTATTATAGAAATAATTTCTAAAAAATTAATGAGGTGCAAACTCTGCACCTCAAAGCATTTATACTAATTCACCATCTAAAGACCAAGTTTTAGCCTTTTTGATTTTAACTTCGATGATTTTACCAATCAAAGATTCATCACCCTTAAAATTAACAAGTTTATTGTTTTCCGTATATCCAGAAAGCACCGTTTCCTTGGTTTTTGAATAACCTTCCACTAGGACTTTAACCGTTTTCCCTTCAAAGCGCTTGTTTCCCTTTAAGAAACCTTCATTAACAAGATCATTTAAACGATATAATCTTTCTTTAGCTACTTGTTCGGTTATATCATTAGGATATTCAGCCGCTGGGGTTCCTTTACGCGGTGAATAGATGAAAGTGTAAGCACCCTCAAAACGCGATTTTTCAACCAAATCCAGTGTTTCTAAATAATCCTCATGTGTTTCTCCTGGAAAGCCAACGATAATGTCTGTTGTTAAAGAAATATTCGGTATTCGGTTATAAATCTCAGAAACTAAATCAAGATATTGTTCTTTAGTATACTTCCGGTTCATTCTTTTTAAAATCCTGTTTGAACCCGATTGAACCGGTAAATGAATGAATGGCATAATATTGTCATATTTAGCGATTACATCAATTAACTTAACGGAAAAATCTTTTGGATGTGAGGTAGTAAACTTTATTCTTGGAATCGGAAGTTTAGCTAGATCTTCTAAAAGATCTGCGAAATCATATTTTTCTTCTAAAAAGTCAAGTCCATAAGAATTCACATTTTGACCTAAAAGCGTAATTTCTTTATACCCCTGATTGATTAAAACTTTGATTTCTTCAATGATGTATTCTTTCTTTCTTGATCTTTCTTTACCTCTTGTATAAGGAACGATACAGTAAGTACAGAACTCATCGCAACCAAACATGATATTTACCCAAGCTTTAAAACGGTTTTCTCTTACCTGTGGTAAATGCTCAATGATTTCTCCTTCTTTTGAATAGACTTCAATCAAAGGCTTTTTATGTTTTAATACATAATCTAAATAATCCAACAACTTATCAATATTATGGGTACCAAATACTAAATCAACATGTGGATATTTCTTAATGATTCTTTCAACCACAGCTTCTTCTTGAGGCATACATCCAGCAACAGCTATAATCATATTTGGATTGATTCGCTTATAACTCTTTAGGCGTCCTAATTCGCCAAAAACTTTATTT
>PGXI01000086.1 GCA_002839125.1 Tenericutes bacterium HGW-Tenericutes-5 | reverse complement strand
ATAATTTCGCTGAAACGATGATTAGCGCCGATGGCCAAACTCTTTCATCAGGCTTATTGATTGGTGAAGATTGGTACAGCGAAAATAAAGATTCAGTAGTAAGAGGCAGTCTATCCTTAGTTTCAGAGAACCTATCGTCAAGTGCTTATATAGGCAAAGCCTATGGAAATAGTTTGTTGCTTAACAGTTATTTTGAAAGTACCGATCAAGAATTCTCTGAAGAAAAAAATCAAGTAAGCTTAGCTGATTTATTGAATAGTTCATGGTATACAACCAACCTAGATTGGGAAGCAGAATTTATAAACAAAATTATTGATGAATTAGAATAATACTTTTTTAAGGGGAAACAATATGTATTGTTTGGAAAGAATTAAAGTAAATTTAGTTACCCACGATGTCTTCAGCAAGACAACTACTCTTTATTTTGAAATGGGAAAAAACCATCTCTATGAAGAGATTTTTTCCCGTAATATCGAGTACCTAAGAAAAGAAGTAGCTTCACAAAACGCTGAGTTCTTCTTTAAAATCTTTTTTGCGAATGATTTTCCTTTAAAAGAAAATCGTTATCGCACTTTATTGCTTGATTCTTCTGTGGCTAATAATAAAGCTGAACTTCTATATAAAAACCTCTATTCAATTTTTTCAATGATTCATGTTGAACAAACTGATCCATTTCAACTTCATTTGGGTGAGATTAACGATTTAACTGGTCTTCTATTTAACGGTGTCTTAAGCAAGGAAAAGTTAAGATACAGAAAATATGGAAAGAAAAAAGGTATGTTCAATCAAGAATCTTTCTCAATGCGGGAAGAATTAGAAAGATACCTCAATGACTTTAACCATATAGCTAAAGAGAAGAAAGTAGAACCGATTTTTCTATATGTTAATTTTCTAATTGATTTTTCAAGTATGCAAGTATTTGATATGCAGTATAATGAGGTTTTAGGTAATTTAATATTCTATATTTTAATGTTAGAAAACCATTTTAAAGCAGCTAATTATTTATCTTTCTATCAAAAACTCTACCTTTATAAAACGGATTATCAAGATATCTTTAACCAGATTGACATTCAAAGTAAACAAGGTTTAGCTGATGTAATGCCTTTGATGAGTTTTTTCATCAATATCTTTAACTCCATATATGTCGATCTTCAAGAAACTTCAAGAGATTATCAATATGATCAAGACATCCCGATCAATAAAACGGACTATATTGAAAATACCATTTATAAATTAGGAGATGTCTTCTCGAAAGAAGATATTAGAGAAAAACATCCTTCAGTTTCAAATTCTACAATAAACCGTACCCTTAAACGTTTATCAGATGAAAATGTCATTAGGGCAGCTGGTGTTGGGAGAAAAGCCAAATGGGTAAAACTTCAAAAAAATAACACAAAACATAAATTTGATGGTCAAATTAAAATGGATTTAGGTGAGAAATAATGGATGAACAAATTAAATCAATCGTAAAGAATTCCCTTAAAGAAGATATTCCAAGAATTGACGTTTCGAGTGAATTCCTCTTCAGCGATGAACATTCAATAGGTAAGTTTATTGCTAAAGAAAAAGGCGTTATCTCTGGGATTTTCGTCTGTGAAGAAACCTTTAAACAAGTTGATCAAGACACAATTTTTACAATCTTAAAAAAAGACGGTGAAATTGTTAAAAAAGGTGATATAATTGCGACTGTTGAAGGTAGAACAAAATCTATTTTGATGGCAGAAAGAGTCGCTCTAAACTTTTTACAAAGAATGTCTGGTATTGCGACAATGACTAATAAGTTCGTTGAAGAAATAAAAGGATTCAATTGTAAGATATTAGATACGAGAAAAACTACACCACTCTTAAGAATCCTGGAAAAACAAGCGGTTAAAGACGGTGGCGGAGTCAACCATAGAATGAGCCTATCAGATATGGTTATGCTTAAAGATAATCATCTTAAAGCTGCAAGTAGCATTATTGAAGCCGTCAAAAAGGTTAGAAACGCCATTGGAAAAACTTATGAGATTGAAGTAGAAGTTGAAAACTTAGAACAATTTAAAGAAGCTTTAAAAAGCGATTGTAATATAATCATGCTCGATAACATGAACAATCAACTTATGAAAGAATGCGTTGAATTAAATAAAGGAAAAAAACGTTTAGAAGCAAGCGGAAATATGTCGTTAAGAAGAGTTAAATCAGTCGCAGAAACCGGTGTTGATTATATCAGTGTCGGCAGTTTAACGCACTCATATAAATCACTGGATATTTCATTGAAATTTTAAATTAGATTTTTTAAAAGAATTGGGGTTGTTTTAGTTTGATAAAAAGCAAATACATTTGGGAAAAACAAGTAGATGGTATAATTGATGATCAACAAATCTTTAAAACTTTGTTGATTAATCGTAATATCTCCGATTACGAAACCTTCTTTTCTATGGGAAAAGAAAGACTAATTGATCCATTCTTGCTTTCTGACATGAAAAAAAGTGTTGAAAGAATCAAAAAAGCGATAATAAACCAAGAAAAAATCATTATCTTTGGTGACTATGACTGCGATGGTATCAGTTCAATCGCAGTTCTTTATCGTTCCTTAAAAAAATTAAATGCTTTTATCAGTTATGATCTTCCTGATCGCTTTAATGAAGGCTACGGCTTAAACGAAAGAGCAGTTAAAGACATAATTAAAGCCGAATATAAATTAGTCATTACCGTTGATAACGGCATAACCTGTAAACCGGAAATCAAGCAACTTCAAGATGCAGGAATTGATTGTATTATCACTGACCATCATGAACCTGGAGAAGAAATCCCTGAAGCTTTTGCGATTATTCATCCCAAGTTAAGTCCAAACTATCCTTTCAAAGAAATTGCTGGGGTTATGGTTGCCTATAAACTTGCCTCAGCGCTTCTAGATGATGATTTGGATGAACTTTTCGATTTGGTAATGATTGGGACAATTGCGGATTTAATGCCTTTAGAAAACGAAAATCAAGCTATGGTTAACCTTGGCATCGAACAGATCAAAAACACAACCAACATCGGGTTAAAGAAACTTTTGGATTATAGTAATTTAGACATTATCAATGTTACCGCTATCGCTTTTAAAATCGCACCGAAAATCAATAGTAGCGGCAGATTAAACAAAGCCAAAGAAGCAGTAGAACTACTGATTACTGAAGACATTAAAAGAGCTAACGATTTGATTGTTGATATTGAGAAAAATCACGATTTACGAAAAAAGCTCACTGAAGACGCCTTCTTGGTTTGTGAAGAATTAGTTAATCCAAATGATTCTGTAATTGTTGTGGCTTCAAAAGATCTTCATGAAGGGGTTATTGGTATCTGCGCTCAAAGACTTGTCGAAAAATACCAAAAATCAACAATCGTTTTAAATATTGATAATGATAACCTTGCCAAAGGCTCAGCGAGAAGTTTTGGCGATGCCAATATCTTAGAGATGTTAAATCTAAACGCTAATCTCTTAGAAAGATATGGTGGACATTCTCAAGCTGCTGGTTTACAACTATATGTTGAGAACCTCGAAGTTTTTAAAAAATCCTTAAATTCTTTAGAAATAAAAGAAACAAATCCGGTTATAAAAGTTGATATGGAAGTTTATCTTCCTCGAGTATCAATAAAAACTATTAAGGAAATTCAAGATAAATCCTTCTTTACCGCTACCTATGTAATGAGCAATCTAAGAGTTTCGAGAAAACAAATCTTGAATTCTAAACATACCAAACTTCAGTTAGAAGTAGATGGATACTATTTTGATGCTTTAGACTTTAATTCGCTTGAGTTTTACTATTTGCTAAACCCTGGAGATTTTATCAAAATCTGCGGTGGTCTTAACGTCAATAGTTACAGAAATCGCGATAACTTACAGATTATGATAAAAGATATCAGTACCGATATGTTCCAAGTCTTTGATTACCGGAAAATTAACCATGAAATCAATTCTTATTTAAGAGAAGAAACTGTAAAATTAAATGATTCCTTAGTAATTGAAAACAATGACTTTGAAAACGATATAAAGAAGTTTAAAACTGTAGCGCTTTTACCTCGAGAAAAGAAATACAATTTAAACCCAATAATTGATCGCTTAGAATTAGGAAAAATTTATCAATACTTCGAAAAACTTGACCATTTTAGTAAAGATGACCTAAATTATTTTAACTATAATGAGTTTATTTATGAAAATGCCTTGAAAATTTTCGTGGAATTGGGTTTAATTGACAATATCAATGAAAACTATCAGGTTTTAAAAGTATCTAAAAAAATGGATTTAAACAATTCAAGGACCTTTAAAAATTTAACCGACAAATATAATTTAATTAATTACTTCTATCAAAATGATGTACCAACATTAAAACAATATTTTAACCAAATCTTGGAGGAAAAAAGATGAAATATCAAGACTATATAAAAAATGTTCCAAACTTCCCAATTGAAGGAATTCAATTTAAAGATATCACACCACTAATCGGAGACGAAAATGCTTTTAAACACGCAATTGACGAACTTACCGAGTTTTCAAAAACTTTAAAAGCTAATAAGGTTATTGGCCCTGATGCAAGAGGTTTTATTATTGGCGCACCAGTAGCTTACGCCTTAAATGCAGGTTTTATTCCCGTAAGAAAACCAGGTAAATTACCTCGCGAAGTAATAACTTATGATTATGAGCTAGAATATGGTAAAAACACACTTTGTATGCATAAAGACGCTGTTAAAAAGGGAGATCGGGTTGTAATCATTGACGATTTGTTAGCTACCGGTGGAACAATGGAAGCAACAATAAAACTAGTTGAAACCGCTGGGGCAGAAGTAGTTGGATTAGGTTTCATGATTGAATTAATCGATTTAAACGGTAGAGAAAAGTTAAAGAACTATCCAATAAAGGTATTAATGCAGTATTAAGGAGAGAACTTTAGTGGCAGAAAAAGATTTATACCAGCCGTTATATAAAGAGATATCTAGTTATATCTCTCAACCAAAGCACCTGGATTTTATCAGGAGCGCTTTTGACTATGCCAATTCAAAACATCAAGGCCAATTAAGAAAATCTGGTGAACCTTACATAGTTCACCCTAGAGATGTAGCTATCACTCTAGCAGAGTACCAAGTAGACCCAAATACTCTTGTGGCTGGTTTATTACATGATATCTTAGAAGATACCGATACCTCCTATGATGAACTAAAAGAAAAATTTGGTGAAGAAGTTGCTGATATAGTTGAAGGTCTAACCAAATTAGATCAACTTAAATACAATATTTCAAAAGCTGCCCAACAAGTTAAAAACCATCAAAAAATGGTTCTTGCGATGGCAAGAGATATCAGAGTAATCTTTGTTAAACTAGCTGATAGACTTAACAATATGCGAACTCTGACTTATCTTGATGATGAAAGAAGAATTAGAATATCAAGAGAAACTTTAGATGTATTCGCTCCTATTGCTCACAGGCTAGGGATGTATAGGCTAAAGGCAGAATTAGAGGATTTATCCTTTAAACACCTTTATCCTTTCGAGTATCAGAAAATTGCCCGTTTACTAAGAGACAAAAAAGGTTCGCGTGAAGCAGACGTTTTAGAAATGGAAAGATCTTTAGGTAAACTTTTAACAGAAGAAGAATTTGATTTTGACATTAAAGGCAGAATCAAGAACATTCACTCTGTTTATAGCAAAATGAAAGTCAAAAACATCGATTTTGAAGAAATCCATGACCTTTTAGCATTAAGAATTATTGTTAATTCTATTAGTGATTGTTATAAAGCGATTGGAATTGTCCATTCTCGCTTTATTCCGGTTCCGGGTAGATTCAAAGATTATATCGC
>PGXI01000085.1 GCA_002839125.1 Tenericutes bacterium HGW-Tenericutes-5 | reverse complement strand
TTGATCTATATACCACTCCATGAGATATCCACTCAACAGAAGCTGGTATACTCAAAATACTTAACTTGTTTGTATAAGAAAATGCCAATGAGCCAATTGAAGAAAGCCCATTATTTAATATTAATTCTTCTAGGTTCTTACTGTTATTAAATGCAGAACCACCTATGTAATAAACATCTTTAGGAACAGTGTATGATACATTAGGATTATTCGCTGGAAAATAAAATAAGCCTAAACCAAAGACAGAATCTTCAAAAACGATACCATTAATTGAAAAATATTGATTTTCATCCCTTGTAACATTTATTTCTTCAATTCTTTCCATTTTATAAAAAGCGTCACTTTCAATTTTTTCAACGCTACTAGGGATATTGATTATCTCCAGATTTTGATTTTCACGAAAAGCTAGAAAATAGATAAATTTTGTAGTTTCAGGAACATCATAACTGCTACCTTTTTTGTCAGCTGGATAATATACTAAAGTTTCTAACCCTTTGGTGAACAATACTCCATCAACAACTTCAAAATAAGGGTTATCATCAACTTTTAATGTTTGAAGACTTGGTAATTCTTCAAAGAATGCCGGCCCGAAATGTTGAACACGAGCATTCAATTCTATAGTTTTAAGATTTGGAAGATTAAATAGACTTAAATGTTGTAATTTAAGGTTATATTCAAATTCTTCATAAAACTCAAGATCAAAAATTACAACATAAGAGATATAGACTTGATTGTTAACTGATACTGGTTCAGTTGAACTTAGTGTTTCAGAAATCGGACAGCCATACTCAAACTTTCCTTGAGCTAGAGTACCTTTTGTTAGGTTACAGACATCACTGTTCTCACTTAAAATTTGTTGATACTTATCATGACTGATAATTTCTTTTGCATATCCCCCATAATTGCCATAGAACGAGATTTTTTCAAGATTAGGCATATAAGAAAATGTCATTTGCCCAATGTATTGAACAGTGTTAGGAATTTGTACCTCAACTAAATCTAATTCTCTGAAAGCATTATGACCCAAACTAGTAACCGGTATTCCTTCAATATATCTAGGAATAGTAAGATACTTAGCTTGACCGGTATAGGAAAAAATAAATGCATTTAACATTTCATTATCAAATGTGTAATCAAAAACCAAAGTAGGATCTTCTAGTACGACCGATAAAGTAGTTGATTCTTCCACCAGATACTCTTTGTAATAGATTTCTTCTGCCTGTTCCCAACCAACAAAAATATAGTTTTCCGCATTGTATTCGGGTAAAGAAATTGTTGAACCAACTTCAATGTCTTCCATGACTTGAATCACTTCTTCAGATTCATTTAAAAAAGTTAAATCAACCAGTTCCTTTGTTTTAGTACTAGTTGAAGTGTTGCTGCAGCCAACAAGTATTATCATTAAAAAAATAAAGTAAGAAAATTTCTTCATAAGTCCTCCCATTTTTTTAGTAATTAATCTTTGTCATTATAACATAATGAATAGTGAATTTTAATAATGGCAAAAGAATTCATCAAAAAAAGTTAACTATGCAAACAAAAATGTATGAATTATTAAACATTATTGATATAATATTTTATACAACTTGGAGGATGATTTATGAAAAAGTTTTATTTTATGTTATTTTCTTTAACTTTAGTAGTTTTTTTTGTTTCTTGTGACTTTTTAGGAAATAAGACGACGACTAATTTTGAAACTACTTCAACTGATACAGTTCAGGATACCACTGAAGCAAGCTCTATTAGTTCTAGTACTGTTTTTACTTCTAGTATTACAGATTCTAGTATTTCTACTGTTAATACAACTACAAATAACCCTACAACTGAAGCATCAACAACTATTACTACAACAACTTCAGTAGTGACTACTACAACCATAGTAATAACCACTGAAACAACTACAGAAGAAATAACCACAGAGATTAATTATCCGATTATTCCTTCTGGATATAGTTTATTACAAGATGAATTAGAGTATGTTGGGATTCCATCTATCGGTGAAGCGAAAGTCTTAGTTTTCGCTGTTGATTTTCCCGATCAACCAATCAGCAATGCTTCAAGTGTTTTAGCCGATTTAAATATCGCTTTTAATGGTAGTTCTGATGATTTGGTTTATGAATCTTTGCATAGTTATTATTTAAAAAGTTCTTATAACAAATTAGATTTAACCGCAGATATTTATGGTTTTTACCGCGCAGAACATGATTCAACTTACTACGAAACCTTAAATGATGAGTATTATGCAACTGACCCTAATACCGGACAGTATTTATATCCAGATGCAAGTCATCCTGATAGCGATTTAATCTATGAGTTATTGACATACTATGATGGTGTTATTGATTACAGTCAATATGATAGTAATAACGACGGTTATATTGATGGTGTTTATGTAATTTATAATCATGACGTAAGTTATGAGAGCGGATCTGACCTTTGGTGGGCATATCAATATTATTATATGTATTATGATACCTTTGACGGTGTTGATCCAAATTATTATGTTTGGATGGGTCTTGATTTTTTCTATGAAGGTGATGAAGACATCAACGCTAGAACATTGATTCATGAGAGTGGACATATGTTAGGTCTTGATGATTATTATGACTATTATCCTGATGATGCATATAATGAAGGCGGATTAGGATCATTCATGATGGATTATACGATTGGTGATCATGAACCATTTTCTAAAATTCTTCTAGGGTGGGTTACTCCTATTGTTATCGAAAAATCAATGACGGTTGATTTAATGCCTCATCTTGAAAACGGTGATGTTTTATTGATTATTGATGAGTGGAATAACACTATTTTTGATGAATATTTACTGGTGATGTATTACACTCCTGAAGGATTAAATGAACTCGACACTGATTATATGTTCTCCTATTCAGGAATCGTAATATTCCATATCAGTGCAGCAATCGATAATGGTTATAACCCAGATTCATATTATTACTCAATTTTCAATAATAACAATACCGATAGTTATAATAAATTAATAAATATTATTGAAGCCGACATGGATGAAGATATTGAAAAGTTTGCGATAGTTGAAGATAGTGATTTATTTTTAGCTGGAGATAGTTTAGGTTATAGCGTGTATCCAAACTATAAATGGTATAACGGTAATTCAATAAATTTAATAATTGATATTGTCACGATCGATGATAGCCACGCAGTTATAGAAGTATTCTTTAAATAATAAAAAAAAGTGGATTAGTTTTTGATAACTAATCCACATTTCTTTTAATTGGAAAGAATAGTTCTTCCTTCCCATCAGTTGAATGTGCTAGATAAGGAAAGGCTGGCATATACTGCGATACATTGTGCAATTTGCAATAATCTTCAATTTCTTTATTGAAACTGTCTTGAAGCTTCTGATTGCCAAAGAGAATGTCTTGGTAATATTCTTTATCTACTTTGATATGCAGGTAATAACTTGATTCAACAGGTAAAATTTGAATTTCACTTTTATTGAAGTTTTGGATTTTTTCATCAGCTTCTGTATAAAGAAATACAATTTTTGCGTTCATCGTTCTGATTTCGGCATGGTAAAGCAATGCATCTTTGATATCTTTATTTGCTAGAGCAAGATATCTTTCGATTTGTTCATGAGCGCTCTTATAACTGGTCGCAATTGTGTATGCCAAAGATAGTTTTGGCCACTGAACTTGTTGAATAAATAGATTCATAAAAATCACTTCCTTTTTTTACTACACTATTATTATACCTTACTTTTGGTTTTTTTTCTACACTTAGTGATGATGGTGATTGTGATTACCATCTTCGATTTCGATATCTTCACAATCTAAGTCTTCACATTGATTGTCAAAAAATTCGATTTGAATAGTGGAATGGGTTATTCCAAGATTGTGGAGTCTATTCTTTAAGTTAGAAGTAATCTGAACCGTTTCTTCGATTGTTACTTTGTGACTCAGTCTAGCGTGAAATGTCATAATCGGAATGTTGCCTTCAATTGACCATAGGTGAATGTGATGTATGTCTTTTACATTTTCTTCTTCAAGTAAGTTTTCTTTAATTTTATCAATTGAAAAACCTTTAGGAGCTTTTTCTAAAAAGACTTCCAAAATACTTTTTAAATTTCTAAAAACATGATATACGATGAAGAGAGTGAAAAGAATTGATAAGATACTATCTAGGATTTGAATATCGAAGATGTTCATAATTATGGCTCCTATTAAAAGCGCTACCCAACCAAAAACATCTTCAAATAAATGCAAAGAAATTACTTTCTCGTTGGCACTTTTCCCTTTTGAAGCAATTAAAGCAGCAGCTCCATTAACAATAACGCCAATTACTGCAAAATAAATCATTAAACTAGTATTAATCGTCTCGGGATTAAACAATCTTTTAAAAGCTTCAATGATGATTATTGTTGAACCAATTATCAAAATTATGGAAGTGATTAAGCCTCCTAACAATGAGAAACGGTAATATCCAAATGTATATTTGAAATCTTTTGCCTGTTTAGATTTTTTTTCAAGATAGATTGCGACACCTATTGATATAGAGTCACCCAGATCGTGAACTGCATCAGACATCAAAGCTACTGAATTTGTTAGTATTCCACCGACAAATTCAAAGATTGTAAAGATAAAATTTAATATGAATGAAACAAACATTCTTTTCTCTGATTTCATCTTACTTCACCTTTCAAAAAGCTTTCATTATAATTTTCAACCGCTGATATAATGATGAAGAATATAATCATAAATTGAGGCATGTAATAGACATTATCAACCATTCCATGAATATTAGCTCCAATTAAAGCGATAAGAAGAATCGTTTTTTCAATAGTAAAACGATTGATAAACATTTTTATAACTTCTATGATTTGCCAGACGATCGAAATAATTCCTATAATCCCAAGTGTAGCCAAAGTATGCATAAAAGTGTTGTGATAAAAACCGAAATAATTGCCTTCTACTCTTGCGAATAGACCTGCCCCAAGAAGCGGATGCTCGGCGAAATTTTCCCACGCTTCTTTCCAAAGTGTAAAACGACCATTATCGATAAAGAAACCATCAGCTAAACGTTTGTAAATAGTTTCGAAAATATCGAATCTGATAAATACAAATATTGATAGAACAATTATAGCAACTACTATATTAATAGCCATTTGTTTCTTTTGTTCACAGTTATGGAAAAGATATACCATTAAAAGAACAAAGGTTATAACAAAAGATAATATTCCTCCTCTTGAAAGCGTAAATATTAACATTATTATTTCAAAGGTCGCTAACATAACTGGGATTATGTGAAGTTTATAGATTTTGATAAAGTAAAACATTGCTGCAATAAACATTATTAGATATGTCGCCACAAAATTAGAAATACCCCATCCCAAATCTAAGTTTTTAGTAGCAAGGGCTAAGATTACATCATCGACTCTAATGTAATAGATCAGAACTTGTATTGACACTAAAACTCCGGATACGGCGAATATCTTAATTAAATAGTGAAGACTTTCACCATTGATTGTACTCTTAAAAAAGAAATAGATAAACATATAAAACAAGCCAATGACTAGATAGAATAAATAGTTAGAATTGATGAATTGAGCATTAATCATTGATAACAACATGCCAATAAAAAGCAATAATAAAGGGTAAAACAACTTTCCTTTGTTAAATTTTGGTTTGAATCTTACAAAATGAATAATAAAGCCAATGATGATAAGAACTGGCATTAGGTATAAGTACGTTGGTATTAAATCTAAAGACCATTCTGTTTGTGATATCATAAATAACATATTGAGAAAAAACGGTACAACTAGCATACCATTTTTGTAAAGTGCTAAAACTGCGATTGCGGCTATTGCGAATAAAGGCATGCCAACAAATTCGAAGCCAAAAAACCAAAAAATTAAAGTTAGAAAGCTTAACCCAG
>PGXI01000084.1 GCA_002839125.1 Tenericutes bacterium HGW-Tenericutes-5 | reverse complement strand
TATAAAGAAGTTAAGGCTGATACCGAGAGAAAAGCTCGAAGTATGACAAGAAAGTTTTTGAAAATGAAAAAGACTATTTTCTTGGAATATCAAAGGTCTTCGAGAAAATTAGTCTTTCAAATGGAAAAATATTATAAATTATATTTAGATATCTTAAAAGTTGATCCGTTCTTAGCGCAAATAATCGGTGATAAAGCAACAAAAATCGTTAAAGATGAAGTCAATTATTTATCAACCTTAAAAATCAATAAAGAGCATAAAATTAATGTTAATTATGATATTAAGACTTTGAAACTTAACCAACAAATTAATGAAATTGAATCAAAATTAATTTATGAAGTAGAAAGACAGATTTATCTTCAAGATATCGACTTAATTAGTACAATATTGGATGTGCAAAGTTATTTTGTCGATAAGAGCGCAGATATAGCTTTATCACTCAATCGCCTGGAAGTTGATAAGTTTAATATCTTTAAGCTTGATAAAGCGATAAATGCTTATTTAAAACATGATATGAAGATTAATAATATTAACCGGAGATACTTAAATATTGTTACTGATATTTTAGTTAAGCATGTTCGTCAAAGCGAAAATCATAATATCGATTTGGTAGAATCATTATCAGAAATTAAATTAGCATTAAAAGAGTATGACATAGCAGCAATCCATTTTAAAACCATGTTTGAGAATGAAAAGCGTTTCTTGGTAATGCAAGCTAATCGAGTTAGTGATGAAACGAAGATTGATGATAACTATATTTTAACAAAGTATGAAAATCAAATGCGCTTTGCTCAAGAACAGATTGATTTAGCTAACGATGAGTTAAAACTTAGAGTTCAAGCAATAATGACGGCTGTTGAGGAAGAGAGAGTATATTATCAAGATATTATTTCTAATCAGGAAATGCTAACCAAGAAAAGACAAAGCGATTTATTGGATGAATATCAAGCTAAAATTTACCAACAAAATCTTTTGGTTGAGAACTTGACCGAGCAAAAGAGTAAAAAAGTTGTTGAAAAAGAATTTCATAAGTTAAAGGAACGTTATGAGTCTTTAATTGCTCAAGCTAAGATGACTAGTGAAGAAAATCAGATCATTCAAGATGCTTTTAGAAGGCTTAAAACTTTGGATGATCACCTTGAAGAAGCGCTTACTGAGGCTGTTAGTTTAAGGGACGAAACAATTGAAGAAATGCAGAGTGTATATAACAATGCTAAAGAAAGGTATGAGTATTTTAAGAATTATTTAGCAAATAAAGTCGAACCACTTGAGCCAACTTTCTATCAAACTTTGGAAAGAATGCAAAACCGCTACAAATATAAGTTAAAGACCGCGGAAGCGGAACTTGACATCAAAACAAAGGATTTGTTAGATAATTATTTAGAAGTATATTTCACTGAACAACCAGATTTAGACCGAGCTAAATTGATTGAAAATATTAATCTAATGCAGGTAGAAAAAGAGACCGCTACCAACGATTATGAACAAGAAATCGCTGCTATCGATCTTGAATATCAACAAAAATCAGATGAATTAATCAAGAAAAAGAATGAAATCATCAATGAAGCTAAGAAATTTAAGGATTTAATTACGGAAAAGCGTGAAGTTGAAATTCAAACCAAGCAAGAGGAATTACTGATCCTTGAGAATCGTTATCACCAGCAACAAAGAGATAAACAAGTCTCTTATGAGAGCGAAATTGAGAACTTGACCAATGAGTATAATCAAACGCTTAATGAGAGTAAAAAATACATTTTAAATCTAAGCCAATCATTTGAAAAGGTTTTGAATACTTATAAACCTTATGTCCGTTTAACAAAGAATAATCGCAAGATTAGAACCATTGTGAAAAAGACAAATCATAATATTAATAAAATGGAAAAGAAAGAGTTCAAAACTTTGGAAAAAGATTTAAAGAAAAGACAGATGTTGATTAATAAATAAATTTTAAAGGACTAGCAAATTTGCTAGTCCTATTAATTTATTCTAACATTTTTAATAAGCTACAACCAATATCAGTACCTTTAATATTGAAGTTAGCGGCGATGGTCATTCCCACGTCCGCAAAAGATCCTCTTTCCGGTAAGAATTTCCCATTATAGTCATGGGCATAGATAAATAGTGGAACATATTCTCTTGTATGATCAGTTCCTTTAAAGGTTGGATCATTTCCATGATCAGCTGTTACCATTAATAGGTCGTCATTTTTCAGTAATTTTATTAATTTCCCTAAATCCTTATCAAATTCTTCCATTGCCATTTTATAGCCTTCTGAATCTCTACGGTGTCCGTAAAGTGCATCAAAATCAACTAGATTAGCGAATAATAGCCCGGTAAAGTCTTTTTGAGTTAATTCCGCAACTTTATTCATTCCGTCATGGTTTGACTTAATAGAGTAGTGTTCTGTTATTCCTGAGCCATTGAAAATGTCTCGGATCTTACCAATGGAAATAACATCAAATCTTGATTCTTCAAGAGCGTTTAATACTGTTTTTGAAGTTGGACTAAGGGCATAATCATGTCGATTAGTGGTTCTTTTAAAACCGTCTATTTCATTTCCTAAATAAGGTCTTGCGATGATTCTTCCAACTCGCCATTTATCGACTAGTGTAAGTTCTCTGACTTTTTCACAAATTTCATAAAGTTCTTTTAGTGGGATTACTTCTTCGTGTGCAGCTATCTGTAAAACGCTATCAGCGCTGGTATAGACAATTAAATCTCCAGTTTTCATTTGGTGTGGCCCCAGTTCTACTAGGATTTCAGTTCCAGAAGCTGATTTATTTCCCACAACTTTACGACCGGATAGCTTTTCAATTTCTGCGATTAAATCGCTTGGGAAGCCGGTATCAGTAAAGGTTTTAAATGGGGTAGTTGTTTTAATTCCCATCAATTCCCAGTGGCCAGTCATGGTGTCTTTACCATTTGATAGTTCGGCCATTTTGGTAGTGTTAGATCTTGGATGAGTAACTGGGTCTACACCTAGGATTTTTGTGAGATTACCATAACCAAACGTTTTTAAAACTGGAAGATTTATTCCGCCTGTTGCTTTAGCTAAATTACCGATTGTATTGGCTCCAACGTCTCCGAACTTGTCGGCGTCAGGCATTGCCCCAACTCCAACAGAATCGATTACTATTAAAAATACGCGTTTAAATTTCATTTATTTTCCTCTTTTCCATCTGCACGTGGATGTGCTTCATTATATATATTTTTTAAATGGGCTTTAGATACATGAGTATAGTTTTCTGTCGTCATGATATCTTCATGGCCTAATAATTCTTGAACTGATTTTAAGTTCGCGCCATTTTCTAACATATGGGTAGCGAATGTGTGTCTAAAGGTATGGGGCGAAATCTTTTTTTGAATTTTAGCTTTATCCGCTAAAGTTTGAACAATTTTATAAAACCCGATTCTACTTAGACTTTCACCAAACTTGTTCACAAAAAGTGTGTTTTGTGATTTAGGGTTTAGTTTGATTCTCGCCTTAACGATATAGTCTCTTAAGGCTTGGATTGCTTCTTCTCCTAAAGGAACAATCCTTTCTTTATTTCCTTTACCGATTACGCTAACTAGCCCCTTATTAAGATGTAAATCCGCTATTGAGAGATTTAAGAGTTCAGATACTCTTAAACCAGAACCATAAGCTAGTTCCAGCAACGCTCTATTTCTTAAATCAAGCGGTTCATTTTCAATGTAGGTTTGATTGATAATTGCGGTTATTTCTTGAATGTTTAAAACTGTTGGTAAAGTTTTTTTAGTTTTTGGTTTCTTTAACTTTTCACTAACGTCAATATCAACTAAATTTTCATTTGAAAGATATTTGTGAAAGGAATGAATTGAACTAATCTTTCTCGTTATTGACGAAGCCATAATGTCTTTGCGTGAAAGACTCTTAAGGTAATTTTTTATATGTTCAGAAGTAATTTTGTTATAATCTTTGAATTCATAGTTCTTTTTGATAAATTGAAGGTAATCTTGAAGGTCTCTTTCATAGGAGACAATGGTATTTTTAGCTAAGTTTTTAGTTACTTTTAAGTAATAGAGATACTCTTTTAAATAAGCGTCTAACATAATTAAATAATATCCAGATATACTTGATTAGCTAAGTACATACCTTTGTCTGTAAGTTTAAGATTTCCTGATGATATTTCTAAAAGTCCGTTATCTAGATGCTTTTTAAGAATTGGATAAACTTCAAAAACATCCTTTTTAATACGTTTTTTATAGTCATCAAGATTAAAACCTTCTACTTTTCTTAAGCCAAGAAGAATAATTTCCAGTTTTGGGTTATACTCTTCAATTTCATGCATGTTTAAAGCATGCTTTTTAGTACCTTCAATGTATTCTTTAATGCTTTTAGGATTTTTCATTCTAATATAGTTATATTGTGAACTAGCGTTTAGGCCAAGCCCAATATATTCTTCGACATTCCAGTATATCAGATTGTGTTTGGACTCATGTCCTTCTTTAGCGTAATTTGAAACTTCATACTTTTTATAGCCAAAATCAGCTAATTTTCTATCAATTATGTCAGCGAAGTCTCTAGCTAAATCATCAGAAAAGTCTGAGACTTTTCGGGAATTTATCCAGTAATTTATGATTGTTCTGTCTTCGATTATAAGAGAGTAATAGGAAATATGATTTGGATTAAATTTTTTGATAAAATCGAGATCATTTAAAAGCATTTCTTCGGTTTGACCTGGTATAGCGTAAAGAAAATCTAAATTAAGATCAAATTTATTATCTTTGATTTTCTTAATCGCTTCAATAACTTCAGCTTTAGTATGAGTTCTTCCTAAGAAATTTAAAAGCGATTCGTCCATTGATTGAACACCCATACTAATTCTTGAAACATTAAATTTTCTCAGCATTTTCAAAAAATCATCGGTGATATCAGTTGGATTGGCTTCAATGGTAAACTCTTGGATTTTATCTAGGTTTACGATAGTTGAGAGTTCTTTTAAAAATGCTTCAAGAACATCAAGTTGTAAAGATGATGGTGTTCCTCCGCCGATATAAACAGTTTCGCTTTTTGCGGTTAGGTCACTAAAATACTCTAGTTCTCTTACTAGAGCCTGCATATATTCAATTTTTAAATCATCTTTTGCGACCATTTTGGCAAAATCGCAGTAAGTACAAATTTTGTCACAGAAAGGAATGTGAATATAAACACCTTTTATCATATTATCACCATTATTATGTTAACATAATAAGGCGAATTTTAAAAGTGTTTAGTCCTTATTTCTAGTTGGAAAAAAAGAGCACTCTTTTTAAGGAGTGCTTTAGTCATCACTTTCAAGTGATAAAACCGACATGAAGGCTTCTTGAGGTATCTCAACTGAGCCAACATTCTTCATGCGTTTTTTACCTTGTTTTTGTTTTTCTAGTAGTTTTTTCTTCCGGGTAATATCGCCGCCATAACATTTAGCTAAAACATCTTTTCGAAGAGCTTTAATGTTGGTTCTTGCGATTACCTTTGAGCCGATAGCTGCTTGGATAGGAATTTCAAATAGTTGTCGCGGAATCAGATCTTTCAGTTTTTGGCAAATCCTTAAACCTCTTTGACGAGCAAAGTCCTGGTGAACCAAGAAAGCTAAGGCATCAACTGGTTCTGAGTTTAATAATATGTCAATTTTAACTAGATCAGACTCACGGTGTTCTATTACTTCATAATCTAAAGATGCGTAGCCTTTTGTGCTAGATTTTAAGCGGTTGAAAAAATCATAGAGTATTTCCGATAATGGAAGCTCATAGATAATCTCAACTCTAGAATCAGAGATATATTTCATATCTTTAAAAACGCCACGTTTATATTGACAAAGTTCCATAACGTTACCAACGTAATCACTAGGGGTTATTATTGTAGCTAAAACGTATGGTTCTTCGATTTTCTTAATCATTTGATTCTTCGGCATTAAAGCCGGATTATCAACATGAATAGATTTTCCGTTCTCTAAAAAAACTAGATAATCAACCGAAGGTGCAGTCGTAATTAAGTTTTGATTAAATTCTCTTTCTAGACGTTCTTGGAAGATTTCCATGTGTAACATCCCTAAAAATCCTACTCTAAAACCAAAGCCTAAAGCATTAGAAGTCTCAGGTTCATAAATTAAGGCAGCATCTGAGAGT
>PGXI01000083.1 GCA_002839125.1 Tenericutes bacterium HGW-Tenericutes-5 | reverse complement strand
TAAGGGTCCTGAAATTAGAACTGGTATGTTTGAAAATGGAAAAGCAGAGTTTAAAACTGGCGATCAAGTTAAGATTTTAAAGGAAGAAGTTTTAGGAAACAAAGAAGCTTTCCATATTTCTTCACCAGAGTTATTTGAAGATATTGACGTTGGCGATTTTTTATTGATTGATGATGGGAAGATGAGACTTACCGTTATTAAAAAGAGTGTTGGTGAGTTTACTTGTGTAGTCAATAACTCAGGAGTGATTAAAAGTCGTAAAGGTGTTAATGTTCCGAATGTAAAACTTTCAATGCCTTTCATATCGAAAAAAGATGATGAAGACATTCGTTTTGCTTGTCATAATAAAGTTGATATGATTGCTTTATCCTTTGTTAGAAGAAAAGAAGATGTGTTAGCTGTTAGAGAAATCTTAAAACAAGAAAATTCAGAAACTATAGAACTTATAGCTAAGATCGAAAACCAAGAAGGCGTTGATAATATCAATAGCATCTTGGAAGTAGTTGATGGAATTATGGTCGCTAGAGGTGATTTAGGGGTTGAGGTATCAACGCAGTTAGTTCCAATTTATCAAAAGAAGTTAATCCAAAAAGCCAATGAAGTTGGTAAACCTGTAATCACTGCTACCCATATGTTAGAATCAATGATGGTATCTCCAAGACCGACTAGAGCTGAGGCAAGTGATGTAGCTAATGCTATTTTAGATGGTTCAGATGCAATTATGTTATCGGGAGAAACAGCTGCGGGAGATTATCCGATTGAAGCGGTTTTAACGATGGATACAATTGCTAAGGCGATTGAAGATATTATTCCATATGAAGAAAGATTACAAAAAGCGATTAAATCATCACATCAAACTACAAATGATGCAATCGGTATTGCCGTAAGTCAAACAGTGTTAACTTTGCCTAAAGCAGAAGTTATTATTGCTTTTACAGAAACAGGTGGTACGGCAAAAAGAATGTGCAAGTTTAGACCAGGTGTTCCAATTATTGCGATTACCGATAGTATTGAAACTTGTCAAAGGTTATCTTATTACTGGGGTGTTTTCGCAACAATCGGCGAAAATGTTACTGATTTAAGATATCATGATGAAGTGGCGATTAAAGTGGCTAAAGATTTTGGATTTAAAAAAGGAGCTACAATGGTAATAACTTCAGGATGGGGTCAAAAACACGGTTCAACCAATACAATGAGAATTGTTGATATCGAATAGTAAAAGGGCTAGAAATTCTAGCCCTTTATTTTTATATTTGTTTGATCAATTAGATTATGTTAATATACTTTTTTATTTCCCATTCAGTTACAGTTTTCTTGAATTCTTCCCATTCTTTGTTCTTTAACTCAACAAATTTATTAAAGATATGATCCCCTAGAGTTTCCTTCATTAGTTTATCTTCTTTAAGTAATTCGATTGCTTCTTTTAAATTATCGGGAAGATTTTTTACACCTAAAGCTTCTCTTTGGTCAGCTGTTAATTCAAAGAGATTTTCATTGATAGGTTCAATCAATGGTAAGTTATTTTCGATTGCATCAAGTCCTGAGGCGAGGATAACAGCTACAGCTAAATATGGGTTAGCTGTTGTATCCACTGAGCGGATTTCCGTTCTTGTGGTTCTTCCTCTTGTGGCAGGGATTCTTATCATAACACTGCGGTTATGTTCAGACCAAGATACGTAGCAAGGAGCTTCATATCCAGGAACTAGTCTTTTATATGAATTTACTGTAGGGTTTGTTATAGCACAGAAGTTTCTTGAATGGGTTAAAATCCCGGTTATCCATTGTCTAGCTACTAAAGATAATCCCATTGGATCTTTTTCATCGTAAAAAGCATTATTACCATCAAGATCTGCTAACGAGCAATTGGTATGCATTCCGGAACCATTGATATTAGCGATTGGTTTTGGCATGAAAGTCGCATGTAAATTATGACGTCTAGCGATGTTTTTAACGACTAGTTTAAATGTTTGGACTTTATCGCAAGCTTCAATAATATTTGAAAACTCAAAGTTAATTTCATTTTGACTATGAGCTACTTCATGATGCGAAGCTTCAATATTGAAACCGATTTTTTCTAATTCTAAGACAATATCTCTACGGCAATCTCCAGACCCATCAATTGGGGATAAATCGAAATACCCGCCATGATCGATTGGATTTAAAGTAACGTTGCCGGAGGCATCAAGTTTAAATAAGAAGAATTCAGGTTCAAAACCAATATTTAAAGTTGAAAAACCTAAATCTTTCATCCGTTTTACGATTCTTTTTAAATTTGATCTTGGGTCAACGGATGATGCTACTCCATCTGGGGTATAAACATCACAAATTAATCTTGCGACTTTTCCATATTTTGATTCTTCCCAAGAAAGAATTAGCCAAGTATCATAATCAGGTCTTAAATACATATCAGCTTCCATGATTCTGACGAATCCTTCAATTGAAGAACCATCAAACATAACTTTTCCATCTAGTGCTCTTTCAAGTTGACCTACAGGAATTTCCACACTTTTTATCGTTCCGATGATATCGGTAAACATCAGTCTAATATACCTGACATTTTCTTCCTTAGCATTTTCTAAAATGCTGTTTCTAGTATACTTTTTCATAACTTACCCCTATTTATTATTATTTATTTTATTTTCTTAATAATATTGACGTATTATATAAACAAAAAGCAAATAAATCAATAGTAGCGATTTATTTGCTTCAATTAAAACGTTTTCATATGTTCTGTTATTCTAATTTTAACTTTCTGTTTAAAGAATCAATCCAACCAGCAAAGGTTTTTACAAGTTTTGAATTTTTTAAAGTCCAATAAGCTGCTTCAGCTAAGATTACTCCAGCGATTAAATCAATCACATAATGTTGCTTCAATGTTTGAGTTGCGATGATAATTGCTAAAGACATTACCCAAATTATAATTTTAGGTAAAACTGGAATTTTTTTATCAAGTCTTAAAGCGATAATACACAACCAACTCATCAATGTATGCATAGAAGGAAGGGCGTTTCTTGGACCAGCCGCATTATAAATCCAAACAACAATTGATTCGGTGAAAGTCAAGTCGGTTCTTGGTGTCAAGAGATTATCATTCAAGAATAGACCAGAAGTTAATCTCCAAGCCGCAACATCTGATTGCCAGAAGAAATACCAGATACCACATACTGTAAAAGTGACAAGTGCCATAAGGGCAATTTTATACATGTTTTCTCTAGATCTAATACTTATATAGATAAATGTCATTGCCCAAAATGGATAAGCCACGATATATGGATATATTGTCCAAGGTAAGAATGGAACTTTCTCGTTAAAACTTAGGAAGATGTAAGAGTAGTCAACTCCTGGGTTTCCAAAGGTTTCAGCATACCATTGATTACCAAAATAGGTAACAAACAAAAACAGCATTACTAGAGTGAAGGGGATAATAATATAGCTATATTTCTTAAAAATCATCAAGCAAATCTCCTTTTTATATATTATATTAAAAACTATATCATATTTTGATTTAAAAAACCATACTTGATGAATATGAAATTTTTGTGATGATAAGTAATTGTCAATAATATAAAAGTGTGATAAAATCAATTGTAATTTTAAGTGGAGGCGCACTATGTTCGGATTAAGAAGTGATGGAAAAAAAGTTAGAAATATTGACCCTTTTATGAGACTTGTTCCTCATATCATGTTTGATAGAAATGATGCAATGGTAATGCAGTTACAAGAAATCGATTGTGAAAACATGGATAAATATATCCTTGAAAAGAGAAAAAGTGAAGGATTAAGATTAACTTATATGGATATTGTTATGGCTTCGTTTGTAAGAGTTGTATCCATGAGACCAAAGTTAAATCGTTTTATCGTAAACGGTAGAATTTTCAAGCGCAATAATATCCAAATATCATTAGCGGTAAAAAAGAGATTAACCGATGAAGCAGAAGAAACAACAATTAAACTAACGTTTGACGGTTCAGAATCAATTAAAGAAGTAATGGAGAAAGTCCATAAAACCGTTAATGAAAACAAAGGCGATATTAAGAATGAAACAGACAATATAGCAAAAATATTAACTAGAGTACCTAACTTCTTTATTAAAGTTATGGTTAGATTCTTAATGTGGTTAGATAAGCATGGTATGTTACCGAAAAAAGTTATTGACGCATCACCATTTCATACCTCAATTTTCTTAGTAAATTTGAAATCAATTAAGATGGAAACTGTTTACCATCATATCTATAATTTTGGTACAACTGGACTTTTTGTATCAATGGGTAAAGAAACATTAGAACCAAGAGTCATTGACTTAGCAACCAAAGAAATTGGTGTTAAGAAGATTATGAAAATGGGTATCGTTATTGATGAAAGAATCAGTGACGGATTATATAATAGTTTAAGTTTAAGAGAATTCAAGAAGATTATGGAAAATCCATATATTCTTGATGAAAGAAATGAAAACGTTGTTTTAGACGACTAGAGGAGTGAAATTATGTTTTTATCAATTTTAGGAATAGTAGTAGGACTACTTTTTTTCCTTGTGGGATTTAGATTAGCAATTTATCCAAAAAAGTTTATCAAAGGAATGATGAACTATAAATACAAAACTTCAGTTGAACCACAAAAAGGAGCGATCATCGTCACAATTATTATGGGCGCGATATTGATGCTAGGCGGGTTATATTATATCGTTATTGGTGTTGTATCAATAACAAACCCAGCATAGGTATTTTAATGTATTTTGAATTCGAATAAATATTTTGTTGTAAAATAAATAATTTTTTGCTAAAATATTTATGGCGAACAATATTAAATCGCTAAATTTGTAACTTTAGGTGGTGACACTATGAACTTATTACGAATAAATAACCTAAATAAAACATTTGGCGGTAATGTGCTTTTTGACAATATTTCTTTAGAAATTAACAGCAATGAGAAGGTCGCTTTGATCGGACGCAATGGTGTCGGCAAGACGACTTTAATAAAGATGATATTAAATGAAATTACCCCAGATTCTGGGGAAATTTTTATTTTTAGGCAGGCAAAAGTAGGGTATTTATCACAGAAAATAATTGAATCAACTGATAATACTTTAATTGATGAATGCTTAATTCCTTTTAAGAATATTATTCGAATTGAGAAAGAATTGCATCAATTAGCTTTAAATTTAGAAAACGATCATTCTGAGCTTGCTTTAAAAAGATATAGCGATAAAGAACATGAGTTTTTAATCAATGGTGGTTATGACTATTTGACTAAAGTTGATATGTTACTAACAAGATTTGGTTTTAAAAAAGAAGAATATGATCGAGTTATCGAGACTTTTTCTGGTGGTGAAAAAACCAGAATAGCTTTTGCGAAATTGTTGATGCTTGAACCAGATTTATTGATACTTGATGAACCGACTAATCATATGGATATAGAAATTATTGAGTGGTTAGAAGATTATCTAAAAAGTTATCGTGGGGCGGTCTTAATTATTACTCATGATAAATATTTTATTAATAAAGTGGTTCGAAAGATTTATGAAATCGATAATCAGTCAATAGAAGTTTATCATGGAAATTATGATGAATATGAAGTAGAAAAGATTAATCGCTATGACCTGTTACTTAAAAAATATGAGAAACAACAAAAACAGATTGCGCATTTACAAAGTTTTGTTGATAGATTTCGTTATAAAGCTACTAAAGCCAAAAGCGCACAAGATCGGATTAAAAAGATTAACCGAATTGAAAGAATCGAATTACCAAACCGCACCGCAAATCATTTGAATATTAATTTTAAAACAAAAAGACCTACTAACGCTTATATCTTAGAGTTGAATGATTTAAGTATTGGTTATGATAAACCTTTAATTAGCAATATCAATATGAAGATGCGAGGATTTGAAAAGGTTGGTATCATCGGAAATAATGGTACTGGGAAAACCACATTGATAAAAACTGTCTTAGGTGAGATTAAACCCTTATCTGGTGAGTATCACTTTTTAAAAGAAATGAAAATAGGTTATTTTGATCAAAATTTAAGTAACTTTAATCCCGATCTCACATTAATGGAGACTGTTCACGGAATATATCCGAATAAAACTCTTTATGAAGTTAGAAGTGACTTAGCAAAGGTTGAGTTTACTGGAGAAGATGTTTTTAAAAAGGTAAAAGTTTTGA
>PGXI01000082.1 GCA_002839125.1 Tenericutes bacterium HGW-Tenericutes-5 | reverse complement strand
TCAAACTGACAAAAGAAATGGTTGAAAGAACAAGAAAATTGGGAATTTCTTTAGAAGCTGAAGTCGGTGCTATTGGCGGCGAAGAAGATGGTGTTGTTGGCGGTGGTGAAGTAGCCGATCCGAAAGAATGTAAAATGATTGCGGATTTAGGCGTAGACTTTTTAGCTGCTGGTATTGGTAATATTCATGGTAAGTATCCTGAAAATTGGCAAGGTCTTAATTTCGAAGTTTTAGATCAAGTAAATAAAACTACGGGAGATACACCTCTAGTATTGCATGGCGGTACCGGGATTCCAGTTGATATGATTAAAAAAGCGATATCAATGGGAGTTTCAAAAATTAACGTTAATACAGAATGCCAATTAGTATTTGCTGATGCAACAAGAAAATATATTGAAGCTGGAAAAGACCTTTCAGGAAAAGGATTTGATCCTCGTAAATTACTAGCTCCTGGTACTGAAGCTATCAAACAAGTTGTAAAAGAGAAAATGGAGTTATTTGGCTCAGTTAATCAAGCTTAAAACACAAAAAAACCACATTTTTACTGTGGTTTTTCTTTTCATTTATTGTATAATAGTTAAAGAGGGAAGAATATGGAACGACTAATAAAAGAATATCAAGGATGGTTGACAGATAATAAAGACTTCTTTGAGCACTTAAAACATCACGAATCAATACTTTATCATCGATTTCAACCAGTTTATGAAGTTTTATACCATTTAAACGAAGAATATAAGTTAGATCAAAATTCAATTAATGAAGATATTGAAAAGATTTTTCAAGTAGGGTTAGAATATCTACACTTACAAATTTTTACATGTAAAATCTATCTTAAAAAGACTTTTAACAATGATTTTCATGAGTTTCTACATTATGATCATGTTATTAATTATTACTTGTTTATCGAAGATTTAAAGTATGAACTAGTAGAAAAAGCAATTGAATATAATGAAGAAGAATTAGATAAACTAAGTGATTATGTCACCGATATAATTGAAAACAAAAAAGATATTCCGGATAATTTAAACCTTTACATTGATAGTAAAGTGCATAAAATAATCGAAGCGGATGATTATAATTTCACAGGAATTATCGACATCTTTGTCGAAATTGGCGATGCATTAGGTTTAGTTTTTGATGAAGACATGGATTATATAATATAGAAAGAGGAAATTTTAAATGAACAGAAAACAATATTTAATCGCGACAATTAGTTTAGCAGTAATTGGCGTAGCCTTAATGGTCACAAACTTTATTTTCAATTATATGGATTGGACTTGGGTATTTGTAATAGTTTTAATTGGATATGTATATCTAAAGTATAAACTTCAAGGACCACTTCAAGTTTTTTCTACTAAATTCAACATGTTAGTAGATTATGATTTAGAAGTAAAAGAAGCTAAACAACTTTGCCAAGACAGAGTTGATAATGCACCAACAGCTGGGATAAAAAGCCTTTATATGGTTTACCTTGGAATGGCTACTTATTATGCTGGAGACTATGAAGAAGCAATCAAAGTCTTTAACCAAATCGAACTTAAAAGGTTGAATAATGTCTACCATATCTTAATTCTATCTTTCACTGCTTATGCAGCGTATGAGGCTTCAGACATGGAAACATTTAATCTTTCGATTGAAAGAATAAAAAATATGCAAAATTCAGTAAGTCGTAAATATTTAGGATTTGTCGGATCATATGTTCAAGTTTTAGAGGCTATGCAAAACTTAGAGTCAAACCCTGAACATTACCGTGAAGTTATTGAAAACCAATTTTCAAGAAATGACGGTTATATTTCAACTAAATTAACTTACAACTACCGTTTAGCTCAATATTATAAAGTTATGAATGATGAAGTAGAAATGGACAAGTGCCTAGCTAAAGTAATCGCTAATGGGAAAGAACATCACACAGCTATTCAAGCTAAAAAAATGTTTAAAAATAGTGTAAACATTGAAGATTACGTTTTTGTTGAAGAAGAAGAAATAGAAGAAGTCGAAATAGCTGAAGATCAAAAATTGATTGAAACTGAAATTCAAGATGTCGAAGACATTGAAGAAGTAGAGACTGTTGAAAAAGACGACGATGATTTATTCAAATAAAAAAATAGCGCTGTAAATAGCGCTATTTTATTTTTATCTATTTTTCATTTGTGGGAATAACAATACATCTCTAATTGATTTTGAATCAGTCAATAACATAACCAATCGATCAATTCCGATTCCGATTCCGCCTGTTGGAGGCATCCCATATTCTAAAGCTTCCACAAAATCCATATCCATTTCATTGGCCTCTTCATTTCCGAGGTCTTTTTCTTTGATTTGATTTTCGAATCTTTCTAATTGATCAATCGGATCATTTAACTCTGTGTATGCATTAGCATATTCACTTCCGTTGATGAATAGTTCAAATCTTTGCGTAAATCTTTCATCATTAGGGTCTTTTTTTGTCAATGGAGAAATTTCGATTGGATGGCCATAAACAAACGTTGGTTGAATTAAATCTTCTTCACAGTAGTGTTCAAAGAATAAATTAACAATATGGCCAACTCCGTATAAATGAGGCGCTACTCCTAAATGATGTTCTTTAGCTAAAGCTTTCGCTTCTTCAAAATCATGGATCTTAAAGAAATCAATGCCACATTTTTCTTTAATTAAATCTACCATATGGGCTTTGCGCCAACCTTTTGAAAGGTCAATCTCTTTACCATCATAAGTGATTTTAGTTGTGCCACAAACTTTATTAGCTAAATGACTAATTAAATCTTCACTTAAATCCATCATGCCTTGTAAGTCTGAATACGCTAGATAAAGTTCAATTGTAGTGAACTCCGGATTATGTAATCTATCGATACCTTCATTTCTAAATAATCTTCCGATTTCATAAACTCCATCAAACCCACCGATAATACATCTTTTTAAATGCAACTCGGTAGCGATTCTTAAATAGAAAGGCATATTTAAAGAGTTGTGATGAGTAATAAAAGGTCTAGCATTAGCTCCACCTAAGATTGGTTGAAGAACAGGTGTTTCAACTTCAAAATACCCTAAGTTGTCTAAATAATCACGCATTTCTTTAATAATTCTTGAACGTTTAATAAAGGTATCGCGAGACTCTTGATTCGTAATTAAATCAACATATCTTCTACGATAAATTTCTTCTTTATCAACTAATCCATGATACTTTTCCGGTAATGGTCTTAAAGCCTTTGTTAAATGCTCATACTTTTCAACTTTCAAAGATAATTCTCCAGTATTAGTAATCATCGCTGTTCCTGAAACACCAATAATATCACCAATATCGCCTCTTTTAAAAATCTCATAAGCTTCTTCACCAATTGCATCGATTCTTATGTATAGCTGCAATAAACCGTGTTGATCTTGAATATGAACAAAGCCGGCTTTACCTTTAACTCTTCTAGTCATTATTCTTCCAGAAATTTTAACCATGACAGGATTTTCCATATCATGAAGTTCTTCCTTGGTGAATTTTGAAAACTCTTTTTTAAATGTATCTGTGTTATGTGTACGATCAAAACGAGAACCAAAAGGATCGATTCCCATTTCTCTTAAAAAATCTAATTTCTCTCTTCTAACTATCTCTTGTTCCGTCAACTTAATATCCATAATTCCCCTCTAACTTTCCGTATATTCCCCTGCTGATTTAAGCAATTCTAAATTTTCATACATTATAGTAATATAATTTTTCCCAGCTTCAGTATCTTCTCTTCTAATTGACTGTAAAATTTCGAACTCAACTTTGATAGGATTACGGTCCATCAATTCAAGTTCACTGAAAACAGCGTTTGATAAAGGAGAAGTAGTATATTTTTCATAAATGATATAAATTATATCGTGATAAAGAGCTTCTTGAACAATCTCGTCTTTTTGTTGAGAAGTAAATTGATCAGCCTCTTCATGATATCCTGGTGATATTGGCATAAAGTGAAGATCATAATCATGACTCAAATAACCGTATAAATTAGTTGAAGTCATAACTGGCTTAGTTAGTTTGCTGATAGCATCTAGGTAATCTTCATGCAACTCAGTTAAATCGTTAACTAAACTAGCATAATTGCTTTCAAATAAATCAGAATGTTCTGGATAAGCGATAACTAACTTATCATAAATCAATTCTGATACCTCTAAAACTTTTAATGGTGAAATCCAAAAGTGTGGATCAACACCTAATGCTGTACTATTTAAGACTTCATGAGATTCTTCCTCATCGTCATGATTATGTTCATGAAGAATTCCAGGGATAAACTCGATATAATCAGTATCCTCAATTTTAACTAACTCTACCTCTTTATTGCTAAAAATACTATCGATTTGATAATCAATGTAGTAATCGTAGTTTGCGCCTACATAAAACAAATAAGTTGCCTCTGTCATAGCGATAATCTCTTTTGGTGACCAATCGACTGAACTTTCATGTGAAGTCACTCCCGGAACGATACCAACAGTGTATTCAGTGTCTTCTAAAATTCTTTCAGCAACATACTCTAAAGGATAGACAGTAACATAAATATCGTGAGCTACAGTGCCACCATTACATGCACTAAGCAGAAGTACGGGAAATATTACAAATAACAAAACAATTAATTTTTTCATAATTTTCTCTCCATTCTTACGTAAATAGCAAAACTAATTTGCATCTTCAATAATCTCATACATTGCCTCAGCCATTTCTTTTTTTGCGAATGCCAAGGTTTCTAAAACTTTTACCTTAAGTTCTTTTCCACCGTAAGATATTGTCAATATATCATTTTCTTTTATATCAGTACCAGGTTTTGCGACTCTTCCATTAACAAGTATTCTTGAGTTCTTACTTACTTCTTTAGCTATAGTTCGACGTTTAAAAATCCTTGATACTTTTAAATATTTATCTAATCTCATATTCGCTCCTTAAAAATAGAGGGATACCATTAGTATCCCACTCTTTTGTCTTACGCTTCAGTGTTTTCTTGAGATTCTTTTTTTGCTTCTTCTAATGATTCTTTTTCATTTAATTCTTCAGCTAAAACATTATCCCATCTTGATAATTTGCCAGTTTCAACAATTTCATCAATATCTTCTTTAGTTAATGTTTCAACTTCTAACAAGTAATGAGCGATTGTTTTCAAAAGATCGATATTCTTCTCAATCAATTCTTTTGCTTTTTCATAACACTCATGAATTATTCCCCGAACCTCTTTGTCAATCTCAGTTGCTATTTGTTCTGAGAAGTTCTTTGATTTACCATAGTCTCTACCTAAGAAAACAGTATCAGTGTCTTTTTCATACGTAATAGGTCCTAATCTATCGCTCATACCGTATTCGGTAATCATAGCTCTAGCAATAGCAGTAGAACGTTGCAAATCATTATGACCGCCCGTAGATATTTCTTTAAAAACAACTTCTTCAGCAACTCTACCACCTAAAAGACCAATAATCATTTCTAAGAGATTTTGTCTTGTTTGAAGGAAAGCTTGTTCTTCTTTAGGCAACATCAAGTTATAGCCGCCAGCTTGTCCACGTGGGATAATTGTAACTTTATGAACAATATTCGCGTTCTCAAGTTTAAGACCGATAACTGCATGACCCGCTTCATGATAAGCGATAATTTCTTTTTCTTTTTTCGAAAAGACTCTACTTTTTTTAGCAGGACCCATCATAACTCTGTCTACAGCTTCATCAATATGTGATAATTCGATTTGGTTTTTATTTTCTCTAGCTGCTAAAAGTGCTGCTTCATTCATTAAGTTTTCTAAATCAGCACCAGTAAATCCTGGGGTTCTTCTAGCGATTTCTTGGAATGTAATTTCTGGGTTAATCTTTTTGTTTCTTGAATGAACCTTTAAGATTTCAACACGACCTTTTATATCTGGTCTACCAACATAAACTTGTCTATCAAAACGACCTGGACGCATTAGTGCTGGGTCTAAAATATCAACACGGTTTGTTGCGGCAATTACGATAACTCCAGAGTTATGACCGAAACCATCCATTTCAACTAACAATTGGTTAAGTGTTTGTTCTCTTTCATCATGCCCGCCACCAAGGCCTGTTCCTCTTTGTCTACCAACGGCGTCAATTTCATCCATGAATAGAATACATGGAGCATGAGCTTTAGCAGTTTTAAACATATCTCTAACTCTAGATGCACCAACACCGACAAACATTTCTAAAAAGTCTGAACCAGATACAAAGTAAAAAGGCACTTTCGCTTCACCGGCAACGGCTCTCGCGATCAATGTTTTACCGGTTCCTGGAGG
>PGXI01000081.1 GCA_002839125.1 Tenericutes bacterium HGW-Tenericutes-5 | reverse complement strand
ATCAAGTATCGAAACAATGATTATTAATAGAAGTTATTATGTACATGGCTCAATAACCAATATCAGTAGTTTGACGGTTTCTACGGAAACACCACGGATTTTTGTTCCTGATGATTCCTTGTCCATTTACAAAGAAGACAAGTTATATTCCTATATTGAGCAATTTATAAAACCATTATCAGAATACCAATCTTAATAAAAAAAGAGAACTGCTAATTATTAATAAGCAATTCTCTTTTCTTTATATAATGACTCGACTAATTTACATTTACTGAGGTTTGATTTTGATGACGATGGTTAAAAGAATGTTTGTATTCTTTACCATTATGATTGTTTGGAGTCATAGAATAACTGTATACAACTTCACCAGTTTCAGGATTAGTTTCAGCTGTTAATCTAACAACACCCTCTTCAACAGTTTCGCCATTGTCTATCTCATAAACGATGTGAATGAACTGTACATTTTCTTCAGTTCTAATGTTAAAGATATATGATGAACTTAAATTACCATCAACGAAATCTAATTTAACATGAGTTCGATTATCTTTGGTAAATATCATAACTTTAGATTCTTTAACAATTACATTATCAACAACTTCTTTAAAGAAGAATTTTTCTTTGTTTCTATCAGTAATATCTTTTTGATAGTTTACCATTACATAGTTTTCTTCATCGATAAAAGATCTTAATCTAAAGATTTCTTGACGATTATTAACAACTTTTTTACCTTCGATATTATATGTAACATCACCATAAATCAAGATTCCTTCTAAGCCTTTAACAACTAAATTGTCATCTTCATCTTGGAAATGAAAACTTCTGGCTTGCATACCTTCTGTTGATTCAGAATAAGTAGAAGTCAAAGGTTCTTGATCGGTAGTAAAATCAAACTCATTGTAATAGAATATATAACTCACTGATTCACCATTGATATTTATAGTGTTATAAATAGTTTTGTAGTCATAATCTTCATTATCAGATTCTTCATTTGTAATATCTAGATTATCATTACTTAAGAAAACTTCTATCATTTCCACATAATAATCAATATTTTCAACTTCCTCAGTTATAATTGGATCTTGTGTCTCTTGATTAGCCATTGGTGAGTAAGCTAAGTCAGTCACACTCTCTTCATTGAAACTTAAGAGTGTTGTAGAACTCAGTGCCTGAAGATTAAAGACCTCTTCCTCGTTTTCAATCTCAATTACATTAAGTTGATCACAACCAACTACTGTAAATACTGCAAATATCGCAACTGCGACAATTAATAATTTTTTCATAAAAATAACCTCCTTATACTCTTTCTTATATTATATACGAAGGTTATTGATATTTTATTGGAATTATTTAATTTTTTTTACATATGAGGGCTATTACCAGGATTTGCAAAAGGACCTCTTGGTTTGTTGGTAGTAGAGTTATTGGAAAAAACATAGCGATAATGATAACCATTCATTACTTGATCAAATTCTAAATCGATTCTAAAATTTCCGGAAATTCGGTTTTGATTGTCCTCAATTTCATACTCAACTTCTAGTTCATCTAAGTTATCTTGATACATTCTTTGAAAGTATAAATTCATAGTTACACCATTTTTTGTGACTCTTGTGCGAACTTGAATATTTTTTTGAATTCTATATAGTTCTAGATCGTTTTCTAATACTAGTTCACTATTTTGATATAAGCTATATTTAAAAGCTTGTTGAAGATCAGTTGATTTGTTTTCAATATTGATATAATTAGTTTCTGATGCTCTTACTTGTAGTCGTAAACTATTTTTATCAAACTCAAATGTATTATCTTCAATGATAACTTTTCCTTCAAAATCTTCATTTGTTTTATTATAGTAAATTTTAAAATTAACTGCATTTTTTGCTAAATCATATGATTTATAAGAAAACGCATATTGATAACTCACGTCATCGGAATCAAATTCTTTATATTCAATATCAGAACTCGAGTTAAGAATTGTTTCCATCATATGAACTAAAGGATTGATATCATCAATGTAAGTGTCAATACTAATACTTTCGGTAGTAGCACTTAAAGGAATTATTTCACTACTAAAGCTATCATAACTCAATTCTTCTGCCTCTAAATCCCCTAACAAAACAGAACCGCTGATTGCTTGAAAGCCTAGAAGCTCCATATCGGATGCTAAAGGAGTATTAGAATCAATACTATTGTTTAAAATAAAATTATAAACAAAGAATCCGGTTACAATAAGAACAAAACTAGTAAATACAATCTTTAAAGTTTTAGCAAAACTAAAGTTAAAATCACGTCTTTTTCTTGGTTCAATCTGAATATTATTTAGTTTTATTTTTTCATAAACATCTGGTATTTCATTCAGTGCAGTTTGTTTAATTCTTTCTCTTATTTCTTTTTCTTTCATTTTTGCACCTCCACCTTCAAGTAATCTTGTAAGGTTTTAATTGATTTATTATAAAGCCAAAGTACTGTTCCTAAAGGCTTATTAACAATTTTGGCAATATCTTTAAATTTCATGTCATCTACCGATCTTAAAAGAACAATTTGTTTTTCTAAATCCCCTAAAGGTTTTACTAAATCTAGAACTGAATAGGTTTTTTCAGAAGTTTGTAAACTATCGTGATAGAAACTTTGTTCTTGCGGATCATAGACGATTTCTTTTTTATACTTTCGGTAATGGTCAATTGCAGTGTATTTTGCAATTTGTAATAGCCAAGCATAAAAGTTTCTTCCTCTTTTATATGTATGAATCTTTTCAATCATTTTAATATAGGTATCCTGCATTAAATCTTCAGTAACGGCCTTATTGTTTACTATTGATATAATCATTGAAAAAACACCTTTTTTTGTGTTCTCATAAACAACCTTGAAGGCTTCATCATCTTTATTTATTAACAAATCGATATAATCGTCATAGTTTATTTGCATTTAAATACACCTCGGCTAAATTATACCACGAAAAGAAAATTCTTGAAGCCTTTCATATGTATATACGCAGAACAAATGTATTTTATTGGTTAAAAGATTAAAATAGATTAAATATTTTTTGATAAATGATATAATATTTCTATAAAACATGAGGTAAGTCATATGAAAAAAAGAATTTGGGAATTAGATTTTTTAAGAGGGTTTGCGATTATAATGATGGTCTTTGATCATTTAATGTATGATTTTGCAATACTACCAACTCTTTTTGGTAATTTTTATAATGTAAACAATTCTGTTTTCAACTTTCTAAAAGACTTAGGAGTCGATTACTGGTCATCAGGATTAAGGTTTTATGGTCATCTCTTTTTCGTTAGTCTTTTCTTGATTGTATCCGGTATAAGTTATACTTTCAGTAAAAGCAATCTATCCCGAGGTTTGAAACTCTTATCGGTTGCACTAGCAATAACAGTAGTAACCATAGTCTTAGAAAACTTTATGACTAATGCCTTGATAATTTTTGGTATCATTCATTTATACGCATTCTCTATCTTAATTATTTATCTTTTAAGAAAATTCGTCAAAAACGAAATGATTCTCTTAGTGATAGCATTTATAATTATAGGTGTAGGGTTCATCTTTAAATTTTATGATTTAGAGTATTTATCTTCTTTTCGAGTTCAAGACCTTCCTGAAATAATTCTAGGAATCAATGCCTTCGGAGCGGATTATTTTGGCCTATTTCCATATATGGGAATCATTCTACTAGGAACAGTTTTAGGAAATACCTTTTATCAAGCTAAAACAAGTTTAATTCCTGGCGTTAAAATGTCAGATAAAAATATCTTTCAAATCGCCGGTAGAAAATCATTATTAATATTTGTTACGCATCAATTTATTCTGTTCGCTTTAATATATTTAGTAGGATATATCTTTGGATATCGTTATTAGGAGGAAATCATGAAATCAGATTATAGTTTATATGATGCTTTATTAGAGTCAAGAAATCAAAATCCAAACAATAATGCACTTTTATTTATGGGTAAGTACATCAATTATCATTTTCTCGTCGAAAAAATCGATTCTATTGCAAATGGAATTAACAAGCTAGGAATAAAACAAGGAGAAGTCATTACCATGGCTCTTCCCAATGTTTTTGAAGCAATTTATAGTTTTTATGCAGTTAATAAGTTAGGTATTATCGCTCACATGGTACATCCAATAACACCAGTAATTCAAATGCGAAAGTTCATGGAAAAAACTAAGAGTAAAACTTTAATAATACTTGATACATTTTATGATCATTATAAAGACTTATTAAATGATGATTGTCTATTGATATTGGTATCGCCAGTTAGTGATTTTAATACGATAAAAAAAGTTGGTTATAAGATAATCAATCGAAAAAAACTATCTGATGTGAAGTATTCTTCAAAAGTAATTAAGTTTACTTCGCTATATAGTAAGTTCAAAGCAGATCGAGTAAAAACTGACCCCTTTATAACTTCTACATACCTCCATAGTGGTGGAACTTCAGGTGAACCGAAAACCATCGAATTATCAAACTACGCAATTAACTATCTCGCTTCACAAGTTAGTTACGTAATGGGAATGAATGATTTTACCAACAAACACATGCTTGGGGTATTGCCAATGTTTCATGGATTTGGTCTATGCATGGGAATACACGGAATGTTAAGATTCGGTGGGGTAGATACCTTAATGCCAAAGTTTAATGCTGATACAGCAGTTAAGCTAATCAAGAAAAATCAAATCAATTATGTTATTGGAGTACCTTCTTTATTTGAAGCTCTACTTAAAAATCCTGGATTCAAACATAAAAATATCAAAAATATCGATCAGTGCTTTATTGGTGGGGATTATGTCGCTAAAGACTTAAAACTGAGATTTTATAAGGCTATGGAAAGTGTGGGTTCAAAAGCAAGACTTTTAGAAGGTTATGGATTAACTGAAGTAGTAACTGTATGTTCAGTAAATACACTTAAAAATCATAACCAAGATTCCGTCGGTAAACCATTACCGGGAATCAATGTAGCAATAATCGATGTTGAAACCAAAGAGTTTCTTCCAGAAAACACAGACGGAATAATTGTTGTATCAGGTCCAACCATGATGAACGGATACCTGGATGATCCAGAGGCTACAAAAAACACAGTGCTAGTTAAAAACAAAAAGAAATGGATTATGACTGGAGATTTTGGGTATATTGATGAAAACGGATATGTACACTTTAAACAACGGCTTAAAAGAATCATAAAAGTTTCAGGGATGCCAGTCTTACCAGCTGAAATTGAAAACCTGTTGATGAGTTTTGAAAGTGTTAGTGAAGTAGCAGCTATTGGCATACCAGATGAAGAAAAAGGCAATATGGTCAAGATTTTTATCGTTTGGAATAAAGATAAACCAAAGATTAATGAAGATAAACTAAGAAGTATCATTAAATCTAACTTAGGACCATATGCGGTGCCGAAAGAAATTATTGAACTTGATGTTCTTCCGAAGACTGACATCGGAAAAACTAATACCTTAGCTCTAGAAAAAATGTAAAAAAAACGACTTAGAATTTCTAAGTCGCTTTTCCTATACTTTTACTAATTTTGAAATAATCTTTGGTCCATATCGCGGAAGTAGAAGACGATTAATTGAGTAATCATATCTTGAATCCGTCTGATGTTATTGATATTATCCCTGAACACCGTAAAGGAAGCTTGGATAAAACTAGATGCGATTACTTTTAGCAAATAACGATCAAATTTTTTAGGATAATATGAGTTTACTTTATTAATAATCATGGTTTCTAATTGATTTTTTATTTTTACATAATGTGATCCAGAAGAATCCAAAGTCATGATATAGATTTCTCTTGTATATGGCTTTAAAACGCTCATTAAGAAAGCAACTAACTGATTAACATCGTCAATTGTTTTGATTGCCGTAATGTTAATTTCAATGTCAAAATTTCCTAAATCATCAATAGCTCTTTCAGCGGGCAATAATATCTCCTTGAATAAAGTTTCTTTATTTTTGTAGTAACGGTAAATATTACCAACAGTAATATTTGCGTTATCAGCGATTCGTCTCATGTTTGCATTTTGGAATCCGTATTCAAAAAACTCTAAAATTGCGCCTTCGACGATTGCATTACGAACACTTTCTTTTAATACTTGCATAACTTTAACCTCCTTTTTCATTATTAGTTACTAGCCCAATAATGTATAATACATTAATAGTAACTTACATTAATTATAAATCTATTTATTATTTTATACAACTTGTTTGCAAAATTAAACTTAATAATGTTAATTATAAACAATTAAATAATAATATCATACATTTTAAAAGTGGAT
>PGXI01000080.1 GCA_002839125.1 Tenericutes bacterium HGW-Tenericutes-5 | reverse complement strand
CTATTTAATTATTTATTTAACGATTAGTGGTTTGTCTTTATTTCAAGTAGGTTTATTGATTTCAATTAGAGAAATTATTATCTATATTTTTGAAATCCCATCAGGTGTCATAGCTGATATGTACGGAAAGAAAGTTGAACTTATAATTTGTTTCGTGTTTTATATAATGTCGTTTTTATTATTTTTTATTGCCGGAAGTTTTGGGATTTTCGCAATAGCAATGATTTTATTTGGACTAGGTGAAGCATTCAGATCGGGCACACATAAAGCAATGATTATGTCTTTTCTAGATCATAATGATATTACCGCTACAAAAACGAAAGTATATGGACAAACCAGAGCAATGTCTTTAGTCGGATCCATGGTGATGAGTATTGTGGCTATTGTTTTTGTGATTTGGTTACCAGAAATAAAATATTTGTTTCTCATTTCCATAGTTCCTTATGTTATCGATATGTTACTGATCGCTAGTTATCCAAGTTATTTGAATGAAAAACGTCATACTGAATTTTCATTAAAAGAATTTCTTAAACAGAATGTCGAGAGTGTTAAGTATACATTTAAAGATCGAAAAGTTAGAAAATTGGTTTTTGATGAATCTTTGTATCAAGCAGGATATAAAAGCATAAAAGACTATGTTCAGCCATTGATTATTACATTATCGGTATCTGCTGGTTTATTAGCGTTTAAGAACTTCTCCGAAGATGATAATTTAAAAATTTATATTGGAATCATTTACGCAATTATTTATTTAATCAGTTCATTTGCTAGTAGAAATTCTTATAGAGTTGCGAAAAAAGTTAATCATTTTTCTTTGGTAAATTTCATGTGGTTTGCTTCAGCGATTGTAGCTTTAGTTCTTAGTTTCATGACCAATAATCTATTTGTCATATTTGCAAGCTTTATACTTATATATATTTTCATAAATCTAAGAAAACCGGTTATGATAGAAGAAATTGGTAATGCGTCCGATAAAACTAAAAGAGCGAGCGTTTTGAGTATCGAAGCTCAACTGTCATCTTTGTTGCTAGTGATATTTGCTCCGATTATTGGAGCTTTAGCTGATTATAATATGCAACTAATGTTTATTGTTGTGGGTGTGATAATGATGGCGATATTCTTATTCAATCAGTTCTGGAATTTTAAAAGTTTAAAACTAGATAATAAAGAAGAGACACTTCAAAGTTGAAGTGTCTCATTTTCTTCCTAAACCAATTTTCTTTTTACATTTTCTCATTTTCTTAAAAGCAAAATCACTGGCAATATCTCTACCTCTATCAAGGAGATCTTGAAGTTCTTGAGATTTGATTAACTCATTATATTTTTCTTGAATCGGTATCAAACAATCAACAACGACTTGGGCTAAATCTTCTTTGAAGTCTTTGTAACTAGAGTCTTTATATTCATTAACTATATCTTGAATGCTTCGATCGGCAATGCTTGCATAAATAGTTAACAAATTAGCAAGTCCTGGTTGATTTTCAGGATCATAATTGATTTTTGCATAAGAGTCAGTGACTGCAGAGCGAATTTTTCTTTTGATTGATGCCTCATCGTCAAACATTGAAATATAGCCTTTATCCATTTCATCAGATTTGGACATTTTTTTATTTGGTTCCTGTAAATCCATGATTCTTGAGCCGACCTCAGGAATTAAGGGTTCAGGAACTACGAAGAAATCACCATAATAATTATTAAATCGATTTGCAATATCTCTTGTTAGTTCAAGGTGTTGTTTTTGGTCATCACCAACGGGTACGAAATCAGCATCATAAAGTAAGATATCCGCAGCCATTAGTGCGGGATAAGTAAATAAAGAAGATGTGATCGAAGTTTCTTGCCTTTGTGATTTGTCTTTGAACTGAGTCATTCTTTCTAATTCACCCATATAAGTGTTTGATTGAAGAATATAACCAAGTTCGACATGTTCTTTAATTTCTGATTGAATAAAAAGAACAGTTCTCTCTTTATCTAAACCACAAGCTAAATACATAGCTGCAATATCCAAAGTTCTTTTTCTTAACTCACTTGGAACTTGTCTTGTAGTTATGGCATGCATATCCGCAACAAACAAGAAGAATTCATCATCAATTCTTTTCTGTTGTAGTTTTACAAATTGTTTTATTGCTCCTAAGTAATTTCCTAAAGTTAATGTTCCTGTAGGTTTGATTCCTGATACGATTCTTTTCATAATGATTTCCTCCTAATAAATAAAAAACGCCCCTATCATTTAAGATAAGGGCGATTAAATAACCGTGGTACCACCTTAGTTCTAGAAATTTTATCTAGCACTCAATAATCTTTTAACGCTTGATTAATAGCGGATGTTATTAGCATCTCTCCATGGTCCATTCATTAAGTTTGATTGAAGACATTTCACCATTAGTCTTCTCGCTTCTTGAATCAATTTACTTAATTACTATTCCATATCTTCGATTTTATGTAATTATATCACGATTAAGATTTTAATACAATCTCTAATTCGTTAACTAATTCACCTAATCTATTTACTACAGCTTTAAAGGCATCTTCCTTAGTTAAATCAACTCCAGCTTTCTTTAATTGATCTACTGGATATTCAGAACCACCTGATTTAAGCAGATTAATATATTTATCAAAAGCTCCCGGAGTATTGTTTTTTACTTCTTCATATAACTTTAATGAAGCTGCGAAACTAGTTGCATATTGATAAACATAGAATGGTGTATAGAATAGATGTGGTATATATGCCCAAACATATTGTTTAACACCTTCTTTTGTTATATCTAAACCGTAAAACTCTTGATAAAGGTCAATCATTATTTTTGATAAATTATCAGAAGTGATTGGTTGAGAAGTTTCAACTAACTTATGAGCCTCAAGTTCATAGATGGCGAATAATGTTTGACGGTAGAAGGTAGCTAATATATCATCAATCGCTCTTTGTAATAAAGCAATTTTTTCATTCTTGGTTGCTTTTGATTCGTTGATAATATAATCAAGTAGATTATGTTCGTTGAAAGTAGAAGCTACTTCAGCGACGAATATCGTGTAGTTTTGTAATGTTGAAGGTTGTGTTTCAGCCGCGTACATTGAGTGGATTGAATGTCCTGCTTCATGAGCTACTGTAAAAACATCGCCTAGAGTTTTTGAATAGTTTAAAAGAATGAAAGGATGAAGATTAGGCATTGAACTTGAGTAAGCTCCAGTTCTTTTACCCGGTTGTTCATTAACATCTACAAATCCGTCTTTTAAAACGTCTTTAGCCTTTTCTTGGAAATGCTTAGGAAGATGCTTGATTGAACTAAAGAAAAGTTCTCTTGCTTCTTCATATTCATATTCTTTATCAGTTTTTGCCAAATCTAAAAATCTGTCATAAGTATGGTATTCTTCTAAACCTAAATATTCTTTTCTTAAAGCAAGATATTTTTTTACCATAGCGGTATTTTCTCTAGCTACTTTTGTTAAACTCATATAGACGCTTGTAGGAATATTATTGTCAAATAAGTAGCTTTCTAAAGAAGAGTTATAGTTTCTTGCTTTTACTCTTGCTAAGTCTGCGTCTAGTACTGTTTTATAGATTGAAGCGTAGGTGTTTTTATGAGCTTCATAATAGGAGAATACAGCTTCAAAAATATCTTTTCTTTCTTCAGGAGAACTGCTTTTTTGAATGAAAGCGCGGTAATTAGAATTAGTAATAGTAACGATTTCATTGTTATCTAACATTACGTCTTGCCCTTCAATGTCAGCTACAGATAAAGAACTGTATAGGTTTCTTCCTGCACCTTGAACTTGTGAGAAATTCGCTAGTAAACTTTCACTCTTATCGTCAAGAATATGTTCTTGACGTTTGAAAAGTTTTTCCATTGGGAAACGAAACTCTTCAAGGGTTTTATCTTCATTGATGAAACTCATTATCTTTTCTTTGCCAATTGATATTAACTCTGGTTCTTCAAAAGCTAATGCTTGTTGAAGCTTAACAAACGCTAATTGAACTCTTTGAAGTCTTGCTGCATTTTCAGTGTTTTTCTTGTTTAAATCACTTAGAAGTGAAGCGTATTGATAAGTTCTCAAACCTTTCTTTTCGAATTCTTTTTGTAAAAGGAAGAATTCTTTAAAGTTAGAAAAATCATTAAGTTTTCCTTTAAATGTTGCTAGTTTTTCAACTATTTTTTCTGTTTCTTCAAAATTCTTTTCAAAGTCCTCTAAACTCTTGAAAAGATATGTCAAATCCCATTTCATAATTTCTTTAAACCTCCATAAATTTTTGCTAGTTTTATTATAACACTAAATGTAAAAAAAAGTGTTCAAAATACGTGTAATTATGATATAATTATAAGGAAGTGAGGTAACGATATGATTACATTATATACAAGTTCAAGTTGTTCATCTTGCCGTAAAGCGAAAAAATGGTTGGATATAAATAAAATACCTTATAAAGAAAAAAATATAATCGGAATAAAATTAACTAGAAACGATATTATGAATATGTTAAAGTATTCAGAAAATGGGTTTGAAGATATTATTTCTACAAGATCTAAAATCTTTAAAGAAAGCAATATTGAACCAGATGAAATGAAATTTTCTGAGTTAGCTAATTTTATTATCGACAATCCAACAATCCTTAAAAGACCAATTATCATTAACGATCAAATTATGCAAACGGGATATAACGAGGATGAAATAAGAGCTTTTATTCCAAGAGAATTCCGTAAATTTATAGTTTGTGATGACTGTAAAGATGATTGTGAATACAAGGATTGCCTAAAACAAGCTATGGCAAATGCAAAAAAAGAAATCTAATTTTTTTAAAAGCGAAGATCTATTCGCTTTTTTATTTTCTTTTAACAGAAAAAAGCATTGAAAACGCTTTATTAGAGTATAGTTCATTGAAAAAATACGAAAATTATAGTAAAATACATATGTATTCAAAATATATTGGAGGAAAAATTTTATGTCAGTAAAAGTAGCAATTAATGGATTCGGAAGAATCGGACGTTTAGCGTTCAGAGTTATGTTTGGAAATGATGATTTTGACATCGTTGCAATCAATGATTTAACAGATGCAGAACAATTAGCATATTTATTGAAGTATGACAGTTCTCAAGGTAGATACAATAAAGAAGTATCATTTGAAGGAACTGATTTGGTTGTTGAAGGGAAACGTATTCCAGTTTTATCACAAAAAGATCCGGAATTACTTCCTTGGAAAGATTTAAAAGTTGATGTAGTTTTAGAATGTACAGGTTTCTTCGTTTCAGAAGAAGGAGCTAGCAAACATATTAAAGCTGGTGCAAGAAAAGTAGTTATCTCAGCTCCTGCAAAAGGAAATATCCCTACAATCGTTTATGGTGTTAACCATGAAACATTGACTGGTAAAGAAAACATTATCAGTGCTGCTTCATGTACTACAAACTGCTTAGCGCCAATCGCTAAGATTTTAGATGACAATTTTGGCATCGTTAAAGGTTTCATGACTACAGTTCATGCTTATACAAATGACCAAGTTACTCTAGACATTCCTCATAAAAAAGGTATTTTCACAAGAAGAGGTAGAGCAGCAGCGGCTAATATCGTTCCTACATCAACAGGTGCAGCAGCGGCAGTTGGTTTAGTATTACCACACTTAAAAGGTAAATTAGACGGTATGGCTCTAAGAGTTCCAGTAATCACTGGTTCTATCGTTGACTTAGTAGTTGAATTAAAGAAAGAAGTTACGGAAGAAGAAGTTAATTTAGCAGTCAAGAATGCCCAATCTGATACTGTTGGATATACTGAAGATCCAATTGTTTCTTCAGATACAATCGGAATTTCTTATGGTACATTGTTTGATGCTTTATCTACAAAAGTTATGACTGTAGACGGCAAGCAAATGGTTAAGGTTTTAACTTGGTATGATAATGAAGCTTCATTTACACACCAAATGATTAGAACTTTAAAAGTTTTCGCAGAATAATAATACTTAATTTTTAATAAAAAGCATCCTTGTGGTGCTTTTTTACTATCAGATACGAGGACTAAAAAGATGAATTTTCTAAATGAATTATTAGACACGATAAGAGTATTAATTCAAGAAAATATTTGGTTAGCTCCACTTTTTGGAGTTCTTTTGCCATTTGCTGAAGCGATAATTCCATCTTTTCCATTAACGGTTATCGTCGCTTTCAATTTAAGTATCTTTTCTGCCGCTTTTGGCGTATTAGAAGGGACACTATTGGCGATATTTTTATCGGTACTAGGTTCTTTTTTGGGAATGTTTCTCATCTTTATTATTATTCGCGTTACCGTAGCTGATCGCTTTGTGTTAAAGGTCAGAAGCAATAAGTTCGGTCGTATTTTTTTAAATGTAGTAGAAGGTAAGAATATATGGGTAGTATTAGCATTATTATCAAACCCATTTTTACCATCATCAATTTTAAACTATGCTTTAAGTTTAACAAAGGTTAAAGTTCCTAAATATATCTTCTTGACAGTTACATCAAGATTAATAATTATTTTGTTTTTAATTTTCCTTGGTTCAATATTTGATATTCAGTCGCATCCTTTGAATGTGTTATGGATGATGTTGGTTTATTTTATCCTTTTGGGAGTTTGGGTATTATACTTAAGAGCCAGCAGAAAAAGAAAGAATTCAGTATTTAAAGATGAAGAAGAATCAGAGAGTATTTCTTAAGAGGAAATCTCTCT
>PGXI01000079.1 GCA_002839125.1 Tenericutes bacterium HGW-Tenericutes-5 | reverse complement strand
TCTTCAACACTTTTGGCATGAACAATCTGAGTCTTAATCTTAGTGGCTCCTGGTAGTCCTTTAACATACCATGCTCCATGTGTTCTCATTTCTAAAATAGCTATATGTTCACCTTTATACTTAATCAAATTATCTAAATGTTTTAAAAGATAGGCTTTCTTAGTAGCTATACTGATCTCTTTTTCATAATTACCGGTTTCTAGATAATCTACTGTTTGTTTAATAAGCCACGGATTACCCATTAAACCTCTACCTATCATTACTCCATCGCAATTTGTATAGTCAATCATCATTTTTGCATCTTCAGGAGATTTTATGTCACCATTCCCAATAACAGGTATTTTTACAGCCGCTTTAACTTCTTTGATTATATCTAAGTCTACTCTTCCAGAATACATATCAGTTCTTGTTCTTCCATGAATCGCTATTAAAGACGCCCCGGCTTCTTCCATAGCTTTTGCAAAAGAAACCGCATTAATACTTCGATGATCCCACCCACTTCTAAACTTCACAGATACTGGCTTATTTACAACTTTAACAATTGAACTCACAATCTGTTTTGCAAGTTCGGGAGTAGTCATTAATTTAGACCCACTGCCTGCTTTTGTGACTTTAGGTACAGGGCAACCCATATTAATGTCAATGATATCGCAATTAGATTCTTTGTCTATTAATATTGCCGCATTAACCATTGATTCAACATCACTACCAAACAATTGTAATGCTATTGGTTTTTCATAATCAGATATTTCAATCATATCTTTTGTTTTTTGGTTATCATATAGCAAGCCTTTATCAGAAATCATTTCTGTATATATTAGTCCTGCTCCAAACTCTTTCAAAATTAAGCGATAAGATAAATCAGTCACACCAGCCATTGGTGCCACAAAAACATTATTATCTAGTATTAAATCTTTAACTTGTAATTTCATATAATCACCCTTATCAACAACAATTATATAACAAAAATACTGAATTACAAAATAATAGATTTTTAATTTGTTTATGTTATAATACTGTCTGTGGAAGGTGATTTAAATGAATGATTATTTAGTTAAAGCTTATGCTTTTGATGGAACCGTTAGAATTTATGCAGCAACAACTACAAATCTCGTTGAACACGCAAGAAAAATACATGATACCTTTCCAGCAGCTAGCGCTGCTTTTGGAAGAACCTTAACAGCATCTTTAATCATGGGAGCTATGTATAAAGGTGATCAAACACTCACAATAAGAATTGATGGTGGTGGACCTATTGGAAAGATTATCACCCAGGTTAATGCTAATGGAGTGGTAAAAGGGTTAGTAGAAAACCCTCATGTGCATATATCAAAAAAAGATAAACTTGCTGTAGGTATGGTTGTTGGAAATAATGGGTTTATTCATGTAACTAAAGACTTAAAAGTGAGGGATGTATTTACTTCATCCGCAGAACTTCAAACCGGTGAAATAGCAGAAGACTTCACATACTATTTTGCTAAAAGCGAACAGATTCCTTCTTCGGTAGGATTAGGGGTTTTGGTAAACGAAAAAAATGAAGTTTTCGCAAGTGGTGGTTTTATTCTTCAAGTTATGCCAGGGGTAAAAGATGAAACAATCGCCAAAATAGAAAGCAAAATCAATTCTATGAAACCTATATCGGAATTGATTAAGGATAATTATAAACCAGAAGACATAGTAAATCTTATAACCGATGGCGATCATGAATTAGTCGAAGAAATGCCTTTAAAATACGAATGTGATTGTACAAAAGAAAGATTTTACAACGGACTTTCTACTCTTGATAAAAATGAAGTCGACTCACTTATCGAACATAATGAAAACATCGAAATTCTATGTGAATTTTGCAAAACAAATTATACTTTTACTCTCGAAGAGTTAAAAGAAATAAGAAATAAATAAAAAGTTTGCGATTTAATTCGCAAACTTTATTTTTTAATATTCTAAAGGATATTTATCAGTTAAAAGCTTAACTCTTTTTTTAACTTCACTTAAAACTTCTTCGTTTTCAGGATTCATTAAAATCATATCTATCAAAATCGCAACCTCAACAAAATCGTTTTCTTTAAATCCTCTAGTTGTCATTGCTGGAGTTCCTAATCTAATTCCACTAGTTATAAAAGGTTTCTTGGTATCATAAGGAATAGTGTTTTTGTTGCAGGTTATATTAGCTGCATCTAACAAGTTTTCAGCTTTTTTCCCAGACATATTCGCTTTAGATAAAACATCTAACAATAATAAATGATTATCAGTACCATTACTAACTACATGATATCCTAACTCAATAAATTTTTCAGCGAAAACTTTAGCATTTTTAACAACTTGTTTTTGATATTGCACAAAATCGTCGGTTAAAGCCTCTTTAAAAGCGACTGCCTTTGCGGCTATTATATGCATTAAAGGTCCACCTTGAATTCCAGGGAAAACTACTCTATCTACACTTTTAGCAATTTCTTCATTGTTAGTGAGAATAATTCCACCTCTTGGACCTCTTAATGTTTTATGAGTTGTCGAAGTAACTATATCTGCATAATCACAAGGATTTGGATGCAAACCCGCAGCGTCTAATCCGGCTATATGAGCCATATCAACCATTAACATAGCTCCGACTTTATCACAAATTTCTCTAAATTTTTTAAAATCAATTACTCTAGGGTATGCACTAGCACCTGCTACAATTAATTTTGGTTTTATTTCTAAAGCTTGCTTTTCTAAGTCTTCATAGTCAATCATTTCAGTTTCTTTATTAACAAAATAAGGATGGAATTCATAGTCAATACCACTAAAACTTAATGGATGGCCATGAGTTAAATGTCCGCCTTGGTCTAAAGCCATACCTAAAACAACATCACCATGGTTTAAGATAGCGCGATAAGCTCCCATATTAGCTGTTGATCCAGAATGGGGTTGAACATTAGCGTATTTAACATTAAATAGTTGTTTTATTCTCTCTCTTGCTAACTCTTCAGCTTCATCGACAAACTCACACCCGCCATAATATCTTTTTCCCGGATATCCTTCAGCATACTTATTCGTTAAAACACTTCCATCAGCTTCTAAAACTGCTTTTGAAACAAAATTTTCTGAAGCAATTAACTCAATGTGCGATTGCTGACGTTCTAATTCTTTTTGAATGACTTGAAAAAGTTCATTATCAGAATTCTTTAAATACATGAATTTCTCTCCTTTATAAAATCTCTAAATATTTTTTTAAACTCTTCTACATCAAGAGCTTCTCCTCTAATTGTATCAATTATATTATTTCTTTCAAGCAAATTCTTAAAAAACTGCTTTGAACAATCTTTATAGTTTTCACTTAAATTATTTATCAATGTTTTTCTTCTTTGTGAGAAGGAATTATGTAAAAATTTGTAAAAATCTGTTTTGTCAAAATCATCAAAATTGTCTTTTCTTTCTAATCTAATAACTGCTGAATCAACCTGAGGTCGTGGCTTAAAAACCGTCTTAGGAACTTTGAATAAATACTTTACATCCGCTTGATCTTGAACAATGATACTTAAAGCGTTATAGTCTTTTGTGTTTGGTTTTGAAGTTAAGCGCTGTCCAACTTCTAGTTGCATCATAAGTGTTAAATCCCTTATGTTTTCGGTCTCTTCTAACACTTTCATGATTATCGGAGTTGTAATGTGATAAGGCAAGTTGCTAATAAGGCTGATATTTTTACTCCCATCAAGATATAATTCGATATCATTATTTATGTTAGATTTTAGAAAATCCTGATTAATAATTTTAATATTTTTTTTATCTTTAAAGAACCCTTCTAAAATTGGAATCAAATCTTTGTCAACTTCGTAGATTAGAACTTTTTTGGCTTGGTCTACAATATACTTTGTTAAGGCTCCTAAACCAGGTCCTATTTCAATAACATACGAATTCTTATCTATTTTAGATTCTTTAATTATATTCTTAATAATGTTTTCATCCAACAAAAAATTTTGACTAAATTTCTTTTTTATAAAAAAATTGTCTTCGTCAATTATTTTCTTTGCTGATAAATTATGATTTGAACTCATCAATTATTTCATCAATCCTTTCCAATTTTATTCCTAACATATTCAAATTTCTCAGTAATGCTTTTCCGTTCACATATGGAATGTTTAGTTTTTCGCATAAAACACTTCTTTTACTTGCGGAGTTTTCATTGCTAATAAGCCCTCTTCTAAGAAGGTCTAATCTTGTAATTGAATCTCTTGTATAATCAAGGCTAATTAAATTATTTAGAGCCAATACAATGTCTTCTTTGTTACAATGCTCAATGCCAACTTTTGTATTTGTCTTATTTAAAGCCTTCATTTTATTAATATATGCAATCTTGAAATTACCTTTAGTATTTAAAATCTCGTTTGTAATTTTTTTGCCTGGAAAGTCGGGATCAAGAAATAAAACGACATCTCTAATTAAACTTGTCTGATAAATTAAATTTAGAGTTTCTCTAGATATTTCGCTTCCATTTGTTACTATACAGTCAATGTTGGGATAAATTGACTTAATTTTTTGTTCATCGTGAGTTCCTTCTACAACTATTACTTGTTTATAGTTCATTGATTTTTAAAATACCTTTTCTTTATTTTGTGAGGAACAATTATTTCTATAGCTTTGTTGGCAACTTCAATAATTTGATTTCCTTGACCGCCATATTCACCGTCAATATTCCATTTTGCTTTTGATTCAGTTTTAATTTCCATTTTTTCAGTTTTAAATCTAGTAACTAAAGGCGTAGACCAAAAAGGAAAAATAAAAGCTAGTGCATAAAGATAAAAGTTAAACGGAAAGATATTTTTGTATAAAACAACATTGACTAGTCCATCATCTAGACTTGGCTTATAAATCATGTTGATTCCTGCTACTCTTTTAGAATTAATTATCATTACTAGCGAAAATACGCCTTTATAAACCTCATCGTTGTGATGAATGGTCATCTTCATTTTTGGAATTGTAAATACTTCTTCAAAAGCTTTAACAATATAAGCGAAATATCCTATTTTTTTCTTTAGTTTAGAATCAGTAACATAACTAATATCAATAAAAGCTCCTGATGCTGTAACATAGCATGAATATCGATCGTTTGTTTTAACAATATCCATTTTAACAGGTATACCTTTTAAGATTATATCAACTGATTTTTCAACATTTTTAGACAATCCCAAACTCATACCAATATCACAACATGTCCCCGCGGGAATATATCCTATTTTTGGTCTCTTTTCGAATCGCATCAAACCATTGACACACTCGTTAAAAGTACCGTCTCCACCGACAATAACTAACATATCATAATTGTCTTTACAAGCAATTTCTGCCAAATCTGTAGCATGATTCGGATACTCTGTCGCAAAGACAAAAATATCATGAAAATGAGGTTTAAATCTTTCCATGACATATTCTAACTTTTTAACAAAGTTTTGCTTACCACTTTTGGGGTTGTAAATAAGCATCAGTTTATTCATCTAATCACCGAAACAATTATATCATAATCAAAAATAAAATGTAACTTGTCTTTACTATAAAGGTGATTGTTTGTTCAAAAGTAGTGAAACCTAAATGATTATTTGATATAATATAATTGGTGATGTAAATTGGGAAAAATTAATACTATACTTTTTGATTTAGATGGCACTTTAGTTGACTCGAATGAGATTATCATTCAGTCATTTAAAGAAACATTTAAGCACTATCAACCAAATGTTGAATATACTCGTGAACAAATTATTGAAATGATTGGTCCACCTCTAAAAGAAACTTTCAAAATCGTTAGCGAAGAACCTCAAGTTATCAACGAGATGATTGCTTACTATCGAACTTTCTATCAAAAACATGAGTTTGAGTATATAAAACTATATGATAATGTAATCGAAACACTAAAAAAATTATCCGAATTAGATATAAATCTCGGAATTGTAACCACAAAGTTTGAAGAATCCGCAATGCCATCAATTAATTTGTTTTCTATAGATAAATATATTAAAAACTATTCTTTTTTAGGAAGTGTTTCTGAGCATAAACCGAGTCCAGAACCTGTATTTTATGTTTTAAAACAGTTTGATTGCGTTGATAAAGCTTTAATGATTGGAGATAATCCTTCTGACATTTTAGCAGGTAAAAATGCAGGAATATTAACATGCGGTATTGAATGGACATTAGTAAAAGATCGATTAAAAGCAACAAATCCAGATTTTTGGATTAAAGATTATAAAGAAATTCTTGAAATCGTAGAAAAGGAGATATAATAATGGACTGTATTTTTTGCAAAATTGTAAATAACGAAATACCTAGTTATAAAATTTATGAAGATGATATTTTGATTGCTATTCTTGATATCTCACAAACGACCAAAGGGCATACTTTAATCATTCTAAAGAAACACTACAAAAACCTTTATGAACTAGATGCAACAGCTAGTTCTGAGATTTTTAAAATCGTTCCAAAAATTGTTAATGCTATTAAAAAATCTTTTAACCCAATCGGTTTGAATCTTATTATTAATACGGAAAAGCCTTTGCAAACTGTAGAACATTTTCATATTCATTTAATTCCAAGATACGAAAACGATAAATTTGATATTCATTTTCAAAATAATCAAAATGAAATGACTACTGAAAAATATATCTCAGTTAAAGAGATTATTAAAAATAATTTATAAAAACGATTCACAAAATCAAAAAAATGCTTATAAAAAAACTCCTTAAATTACAATAAGGAGTTTTTTATTTGCTAAATTTTATTTAAATAAAGTAGAACTTAAATTTAAAAGTGTAATAAAATCTTTGATGTCTTGGAACTCTTCCTGGTACTCTTTTATTAAACTCTCATCAACTTTTTTATAAGCTTTGATATCAAAGTAATCTTTTCTACTATCAATGGCAATAAAT
>PGXI01000078.1 GCA_002839125.1 Tenericutes bacterium HGW-Tenericutes-5 | reverse complement strand
CCATAATTATCATATCATAAATCTTGGTAAATACTTAAAAAAGATGCTAAGAAATTTCTTAGCATCTTAATTTTAAGTTTTTCTTACATATCGCTTTTTATTACTTCATATGCTCTAGCGATCTTACCATCTCTTAGTGTGACTATGGTTGTATCAGTGTATTTAGATAATACTTCCATTTTTTGCGGTGGTGTTGCTAGTAGAATTTGAACTGGTAATTGTTTGATGAATTTCATCATTGCTTTTATTCTTGAGGTATCCATTTTATCGAATACTTCATCAAAGAGAATTAACCCGATTGAATCATGCCCAACGCCTCTAGCCGCTTGTTCGAAAACTCTAACAAATGATGCTAGTGTTGCAACATAGAATGGTACTTGAGTTTCCCCACCACTCTTTTCTTTAAAGACTTTTGAGTATAAATATCTGTCGCCTGTGGTATTAGAAATTGCAATGTCATAATCCATGTAGGTTCTGTAGTCTGTAAATTTGTTAACTGAGCCTTGAGAATTGAGATCTTCAGAAGCTAGGTTTACAAATAGTTCTTCTAATTGTCTCTGATATTTCTTTTCAAAATCGTAGTTGAATATTTCTTCTCCAGTTTTCATTGATTCGTCGCTTAATACCATATCGTAGTATTCACCGTATTCTTTTGATTTAGGGAAAATAAATTCATAGGTATCTTCACCAAAGTGAATGTTTTTAAGCGTTTCATTGATTTTTGAGATTTCTTCTTGAGCGGATACAATATAGTTTCTAAGTTTTGCGATAAAGTCTTCTTTGAATAATCTTTCCGCTGTTTCTCGAGCTTCTCTTACTTTTGTTTCATATTTTACTAGTTCTGATTTAACAAGTTTATCATGTTCATCAAGATACTCTTGCATATATTCGATTCCGTATTTATAACTCAAATTGTATTTTGAAGTATAACGGATTTGCTTGTTCTTTAGAGAATCTTCTAAATTGATTATGTTATTAAGTTCAGATTGAATTTTATTTTGATAATCTTCAGCTATAGTATTAATACTACCGCTTTTCTTAAGTTCTAGATCATAAAGTTCTCTAGCTTCTTTTTTGATTACCAAGTTTTCGTTTTTCTCTAGTTGAGACTCAATAACCTTAACTGCGTTTTCTAATTCTAAGATTTCTTCATGAGATTTAAGTTCATCACTTTCTAGTTTACCTTGTTTCTGGTAAGCTTTTTGGCGATTGGAATTGAAATCCCTGATTTCATCTTTGACATCTTCATATTCTTTTCTTAATTGTGTTAAATCTTCTTGTGGAATGTTTTTCTTCTTTAAAACTAGCGCTTTACGTTTTTCTTTCAAGACATCAAGTGAATAATAAGTCTTAAGCATTTCGATAAAGCTTTCAAGATTTAGTGCAGTTAAAGCGTTGTTTTCTTCAGTAATCATGCGAATCTTATCTGTGATATCTTGATGTTGATCCTTAAGTTCTTTAGCTTTAAGACGCCAATTATCTAATTGTTGAGTTTTGGCTTTTTTTCCGATAAATGGTTTTTCAGTTTTAGCGTTTAATGATCTTACTGTATAAGAACGGTAAACCATTCCACTTTTTGTGATTGCTTGTGGATATTTTTCTAAGTCACTAACGTCACTAACCATAATTAAGTTACCACAGATCATATTGATGTAATGAACTGCATCAATGTTTTCTGATGTAATGATTGAAGCTAATGAATCATCTCTATAATTTGTAAAGTGTTGAATTTTCTTGGTGTTAACTAAACCAATACCATAAATATCTAAAGTATCTTTGATTTGATTATAGACATTTAAAGCTTCATCAAAATAACGAGGTTCCACAATAAGGTTGAAACGTTGTTGACCCAAGTAATCTTCAATAGTATTAGCCCATTCAGGATCTGTTATTTCTAGTAGTTCGCAAAGGATATGAACTTTGATTTCCTTACCGAATCGCTTTTGAACTCCTTCTTCGATTTTGCTTTGAAGACGTTTAATCATCGGATTATAGCGCAGTTGATTGTTTTCTAAGTCTTTTAAAGTCATATAGACTTCATTGATTTCTTTAACTAAATCATCGCGTCTTTGGTGCATTCTACCTAGATGGACTTTATTAGTGTCTTTGATTTCGTCAAGGGTTTTATTGATAGTGATTAGTTTTAGCTTTTGTTCTTCATAGTTTGCATCATCAATCTTATCTAAGTCTACTTTTGAAAGTTCATTGTAGACCTTATTATCAAACTCAGTTTTAAGTTCGTTGATGATTTGTTTCATCTTTTTTACTTTTGACGTAGCATAATTTCTTAATTCTACTTGAGAATCAATTTTTTTGGTTAATCGGCGATTTCTTTATCGTAAATTTCTGTGGCTTTAAAACTATCAGAATTCTTTAACATTGAATAAATTTCTTTTGATCTTTCGTCGAGAATATCTAGTTGCGAGTTAATTTCATTAATAAGTATCTGATTTTGTTCTTTAGATATAGTTATTTTTTCTTGTTTCTTGATAATTTGATCAATTTTATTCTTGAAAGTCTCCACTTCAAGCATCTTTAAGAAATATTCGTAGAACTGTTTTTGATCTTGATTGCTTTTGATTTCTTCATGAAGATGCTTGATTTCATCAAGATCTTTGACTTTTTCTTTAATAATCTTTAAAGTTGCCTCTAAGTCGCGATAGGCATGAATTGATTCTTTAATTGATTCAACGTCTAGTTCTTTTTCTTCAAGTAAATAGCGATATATAAAGTCTTTTACATCGGGAATTGGTTTAAACGCTAATGCTTTTGGTAACAATGAGAAATAGTTTTCGTTGATTGAGCCAAATAACGACCTAAATGCTAGTTTAGCTTCTCTTTTTGTTAAGTATACTTTCTTAGCTTGTTTGGTTTTTTTGAAGTTTACGGTAGTAAGGATTTTTCCTTCATCATCGATAAATAGACTCTCATCTAATGGTCCATCAACTTCATAAAAGATTACTTTTGGATTTAGTATTTCGCCAAAGACATCAATAATCGTTCCAATAGTGAAGTGTTGTTCCTTCTTTTCATCATAAAACTCTAATGCAACATGCCCAGTTGTATCGCCTTCACGTAAATATTCTTGGGTATCAGTACCTAGTTTACATTTAACATAACCTCTTAAGTCACGTTTGCTTTTGTCATTAGCTGCAATGTTGAAGATTTGATCACCAGCAGTTATGACGAAGGCTATAGCATCAACAATTGTTGATTTACCGGTTGCGTTTTGACCGGTAATTAAAGTATTGTTTTTTATGTAAATTGTTTCATTAGCAAAGTAATGCCAATTTATAAGTCTTACTTTAGTCAGTTTCTTCATTATCTTCACCTTCGTTCTTATCTTCAATATTAGCAATTAGATTATAAACATCATTAATTGCTTGGGTGTTAATCGCTAGAAGAATCGTTGGATAAATTACAATTCTTGTATTTGCTTTTGTGATGTCGCCAAGTGGTTCAATTAGATTTAATCTTCTATAAACTCTTAAGATTTTTACTAAGTCTGTTTTGTTAATTTTTTTCTTTAGTTCCAGAGAATCATAGTATTGATGAATCTCATCTACTCTGATAATGATGTTGTCATTAACTGAGGTTTTTACTAGGTGTTGATGATAAAGAATTCTTAGGATTAGCAGCACCAAAGTTTCTTCTTTCTTTAAGCGTAACAGATTGGTTCCTTCACGATGTACTAGTTGAACAGCCCCCATTTCGCGGTCAAGAACTATCTCGAAATCCATAACATCAAAGTATTCATCGAAATAATTTTTAAAACTTAGAAGGAAGTAGTACATTTCTTTATTGTCTTCTTTATCTCTAGCAATAAAACTGTTTTGCAATAATTTTAAGCAAGTTTTAGCAAAGATCTGCTTTTGTCCTTGATTTAATTCATCGTATTTTTCTAAAATCATTCTTGGTACCCCCTAATTATTTCAAAATCATCAAGATCGAAACGTTTATTGTTTATTTTTTCATAAAGTGGATTAATTGAGTAATCTAATTCTTCTCCCGCATAAACTAAGATGTAGAGCAATCTGACGATTGATTCATCTGTCATGTCATCTCTTAGTATTTCTGAAGCTTTAATTGATTTGTTGTGACGGAAGTAAGTTCTTAAGTATTTGGCAATAACATCTTCAGAGTAGTTGGTTTCAAATTCGCTATAAAAGTCTTCTTGAAGCCTTCTATCTGGGGCTCCGTTGTTTTCAACCAAATATTGAGCTTCTGCGTGTTTATATATACCTCTAGGCGTATAGACTGAACGAGATGAAAGTTGTTGATAAGAGTTAATATTGAATAACGGTGCGATATCATTTAAGGCTCTATGAGTTCTGTTTTTTCTGATACTGTTTCCGGTATATTTCAGTATTCTGCTTAATTTCGTTATAACATTTTCATCGTCTGATAACAGGAATTTAATCTTAGCTATCGTTGTATTTACATAGACTTTATTTTTGTTGTCGATTTCATCAATTATATAAGATATTGAATTGAAGATATCGATAATGTCATCAATTTTCTTATTGGCTTTAATTAGCGCTATTTGAGGATTGTTTTGATTTTTAATCAAGTATTCGTTGGCTATCATTTCCATAACTAATGGATTTTGCTGGTACTCTTCAAGTTTTCTAACTATATCCACTCGATATTTATTAATATTATCGCTGGTTTTAAGTCGTCTATAGGCATGATCAACTAATTCTACTTTATAATTTACCAGTAGATTTATTAAATCTTTAATCTCGCTATTATCAACTATAGTTCTAATATAGTATTTTAATCTTGAATCAAGTTTTCTTATTTCTCTTACAAATGCGATTGTATTTTTATAAACTTGATCAATTGTTAAAGCATATTCACCATGGTCATTTGATAATAATGAGTAAACCGTGTAGATATATCCTCTAAACTCATGAGCTTCACTTGCTTCACCATAATAACTGTCAGAAGCGATTTCTTTTAAAGCTTCGATTATTGTTATTGCGTAATCTCTGAAGTTTAGAATTTCTTCGTAATCATTGTTAACATCAATATCAATCCACTCACACTCTTCAAACCTTCTTAAGATTTGGTTGGCGCGGTCACGGTTTGTAAGTTGAGAACCTTCTTCACCTTCTAAATCAGCTTCATCTTCTTCTAGTTCTTCTTCTAACGGATTGATATCCAAATAGTCAATAATAGCTTGTCTAGCAATATTTTTATCTAAACCTAGAATCGAACCTTGCTCGTATACTTTAAATAGTTCCATTAGGCAAGCTACATATACTCGATGATTTTTACTTGATAAAATACTGAAAAATTGTTTTGGAACAATATCAAATATATTCATTATTCTCACATCCTTAACTTTCTCTATAATATTCGAAATTACCACCAAATAACGATGATAATGTATTTTCGATTAAAACCCAATCTTTTCTAAACTCTTTAATCGCTTTCTTTCCTTTAGAAGTGATTTGATAATAACGTCTACTCATGCCTTTTTTGTTTTTACCTGAGTAAGTAGTTATCTTTTCGTCATTCAATAGTCTTTTCAATGCAATATAAAGAGTTGCTTCGGTAAGTTGAATATTACTTTTGCTGACATATTCTATTATTTTCGACATCTCATATCCATAACTATCAAATTTTGATAGAATTGATAGAATTATATAGTCGGTAAAACCTCTAATAAATTCACCTGAGTTGGTCATTATCTCACCTCCTTTTTTATACTTAGTTTGTTTATATATTGTTTGTTTATATATAGTTTATCAATACTATTGTCTTTTATACATAGTATGTTTATATTATATCGCGTTTGAAAATTTTTGTAAATAGTAATTATGATATTTATTAATATAATTTTCAAAATAAAAAAAGCAGCCAGATTTGGCTGCTTAAAGTATGATTATTGTCTAGTGAAATTTGATTTGAAACGGTCCCACCAATTCTTTTGCGGTGTCGCTTCATCTTCTACTCTTAGTAAATCTTCAAAAACTTTTCTTTGTTGATTGTTAAGTTTTTGTGGTGTCACCACTGTCACGATAACATGTTGATCGCCAAGCTGCTTAGTTCTTATATTTGGTGCACCTTTACCTTTTAATCTAAATTTTGATTCTGATTGTGTTCCTGGTGGAATTTTTAACATCACCTGTCCATAGACTGTGTCTACCTTAATCTCAGTTCCTAAAGCTGCTTGGGCAAAGGTTAATGGAACGTTCACAATGATGTCGTCTCCTTCACGGATATACTTGTCTGATGGCTTAACCTCAAAAACAATGTATAAGTCTCCATTAGGGCCACCATTAGCACCTTTATTACCAAAACCTTCAAGGCGTATTTGTTGACCAGTTTCGATTCCTTTCGGAACTCTTATTTCAACTTCTTTATTAACTCTTTCAACGCCTTCGCCATTACAGTTAGAGCAAGCTTTAATAAATTCTTTTCCGCTACCTTTACAGGTTGGACAAGTTGTTCTTGTCTGAGTACGGCCAAATAACGTTTGTTGTTCCATAATCACCGAACCGGAACCACCGCATTGAGAACATACCTTAATGTCTTTTTTGCTTTCAGCTCCTAAGCCATGACATACATGACATTCGTCATACACAGGAACCTTAACTTTTTCAGTTTTCCCAAAGATTGATTCTTCAAAGGTGATTGACATTCTTCTTTGAATATCAGAACCTTTTCTTGGTCTATTGGTTGCTCGAGACGTAGATCTTTGTCCACCACCAAAGAAAGCACTGAATATATCACCAAAGTCAAAACCTTCAAAACCAGCGCCACCAAAACCTCCAGCACCGAAACCACCGTTGGCAGCTTGATGCCCGAATTGGTCATATTGGCCTCTCTTAGTTTGATCACTTAAAACGTCATAAGCTTCTTGGACTTCCTTAAATTTCGCTTCAGCGTTAGCTTCAGTAGAAACGTCGGGATGATACTTTTTTGCCAGACGTCTATAGGCTTTCTTTATCTCATCGTCTGAGGCGGTTTTACTGATGCCTAAGACTTCATAATAATCTCTTTTTTCCATTAAACCAC
>PGXI01000077.1 GCA_002839125.1 Tenericutes bacterium HGW-Tenericutes-5 | reverse complement strand
ACCTATGCCTAATAAATAATATTGACCAAGCAAATGATAAGCATCAATTTCATTTAAATTAGCTGCTTCTTCCATCATCTTAAAAGCTTTTTTCTTATTCTTTTTAACGCCTATACCATTTAAATACATATCGCTTAATTTTACAAAAGCTAAAGGATAACCCATAAGTGCACTTTTCTCATAATAAGAAAAAGCTTGGTTTTCATTCAATTTAGCTAAAAAATATTTACCAACATTAGCTAAACCCACGGGGTTATTCTGATCAGCTGCACGTTTATAATAGGTAAAGGCTACTTCAATATTCTTATCAATTCCTTGCCCGTAGAAATATTGATCACCAATCTCATTTAACTCTTTAGGTGTCATTTGATTATTCATCATCAATACCCCCTTAACTCTTTCAACGCTTTTAGACTAGGCTCATGCTCAAGACTTGAAGCCATCTCATAATATTCCGCTGCTAAAACATAGGAAGAATCAACACCTTCACCATTCTCAAAAGTTTGCCCAATTAAATAATATATCTCTGGTTCCTTATAAGATTCATATCGCTTCAAAACCTTATATGCCGATCCTAAATCCTTGTCAACACCAATTCCGTTTTTATAGATTTCATACATCAATGAAATCGCTGGTAAAAACCGTTCTTTAGCCGCTGCCTCTAAATAAGGCAATGCTTCTTCAACCATTTTTTTATTTACTAAAGCTCTACCGGCATTAAACAAATCTTGCGTGGTTCTTGTATCAGTCTTACTCTTAGTTCCAATAATTCTAAAATGATTCATCGCTTCTACTGATCCCGCTAAAAGTGCTTTATTCAACCATTTATAAGCATTATTTAAATCTTTCTTTAAACCTTCACCGCTATAATAAAACGATCCAATTTTATACATCGCAAACGCATTATTCTTTTTCTGTAAATCATTATAAATCTTAATTGCATTAGTAACACTCTTAGAAACAAACTTACCAGTTTCATAAAAATTCGCGATTCTAAGTAATGCATTTTCACTATGAGAAGCCGCTTGATATAGTTTAAAAGCTTGCTCGTAACTTTTTTCTACGCCTCTGCCTTCTTCATACATTTTTCCCAGCATATAAATACCTTCTTCATGAAGACCTTCCCAAGCAAGTTTAAAATTGGCAAAAGCGAGATTTTCATCAACCTCGACATAATAACCATAATAATACATTAATCCCAAATAATAAGCCGCTTCTGGACTCTCTTTGTTAATCTTTTTTAGAAGATTAAAAGCTTCCTTATAGTTTTTAGCTACAAAGAATTCTTTTGCCCGTTGCACAAGATCAATACTTGCCATTTACATCAACCCCTCATGTATACTTTATTCTATCACAAAACTATTTCTTTCAACACTCTATTTGTTAACGAATAAAGAAATAATTGTACCGGTTTATCCGTCTTAGTTCTTAAATAGTTATAATAACCTAGTAATTGTCTTTTATAAGCACTATCTTCAATATTCTTCAACTTATAATCTAAAGCAATAATCTTTAAATCATCAATGATTAAAAGGTCAATTACACCTCTAAAAACTCCTTCATTAGTTTCTTCATAGAACTCATATTCTTTGTAATACTTAGGATTCTTTAAACCTTTAAATAAACTACTTCCAACTAACTCTTCTATAGCTAGTCTCACAAAATTAGGGTAAGTTACAATAGATTCACCCACATTATTAAAATCTACCATCTCTAAATACTTATGGTACTCGCTACCACTTTCAAGCAAACGAATCGTTTCATCATCTAAAAGATCATTGATTTTCTTAGAGTAACTTACTCTTTTAACTTCTTCTTTAGCAAAACTAAAGCGATTTAATTTAATAACTTTGTTAGTTTCTTCTAACTTTTTTTCTTCTAACTCAAAATCATCAACTTTAAAATCAAATAAATCTGATTCATCAAATTTTAAAGTTTGATGCAACAAAATACTAAAAGACTTAATCGTTTTAAACTCATCAATATCTTCTTTGTAATCTAAAACCATTACTAACTCATTAACAGCTCGAGTCATCGCTACATAAAGAAGTCTTAACTTCTCGGATAAATCCTCTTTATCCACTTCATTAAATAATAGTTTCTGCATGAAATTAGGATAAAAACCATCTAAATAAGACTTAGTAAGGATTCCTAAATCTTTGCTAAAGATAAAAGGTGATTTATTCTCTGGATTATGAAACTGTTTATATAATCCAATCAAATATACTAAAGGAAACTGTAAGCCTTTAGACTTATGCATTGACATTAGTTTAATCGCATTAATATCAGTTTTCTTTTCTTTATATTCAATATCATAACTACTGTCTTCAATAATATCTTCTAAATAAAGAATTAAATCTTTAAATTCGAATTCCTTTAAACTCTTAACTTTCATCAAGAAAAAATCAATTTTCTTTTCACTCTCAAAAGGATTTTCAAGACTTGCTAATCGTGAGTAAATTCTTAATCTTTTATAAATTGCTTCAATTATATCACCGTTTGGAAAGTCCCAAAAATTAGCGATTATATCTTGAATATCTTCATAGATTGCTTTCAAAGATTCATAATTGTTTAAAACATTTAAATCAGATATACTTAATACATTTTCCTTTACTAAAAATGTAATTATTTCTTCATCTTTTATTTCGTAAACAAACGATCTCGCTACGCCAAAAAGTGAAGACTTGAAATTTTGTTTCAAATATTCTTCATCTTTAAAACAATAAATCAATCTAATCATCTCAAAGATAAAACGAATCTCATCACCCGCAAAAAAAGGTTTATCATCATATAATTCAACAGGAATATTATACTTGCTCAACTCTTCTAAATAGATATTAAAATCCGTTTTTTGCGAAACCAATATTGTTATATCTTTATATTCTAAACTTCGAAAAGCTTGCTTCTTTAAATCATAGATTAATTCATTTCTACTAAGTCTAGCAACTATATCTTTAGCGACTATTTTAGCTTCTACATTAGCTTTTTCTAAATCTTGATATACTTCTTTGACTTTTTCAAAATCATAAAGTTTAGTAATAAATGCATTTTTTTGATGAAGTAAAGAATCATTATTATAACCACTGATTAAAACTTGTTTACCTTCATAATCTACACCGCCAACTTCAGTAGTCATAATCTGTTTAAAGATTTTATTGATTGATTCTAAAACATATTTATTTGATCTAAAGTTTTCTTGTAAAAAAATTGCTTTACCAGAACCCTTATTTAAATATTCATCATAAATACGCATAAAATTCTTAGGATTAGCATTTCTAAAGCGATATATCGATTGTTTGACATCACCGACCATAAAGACATTTTCATTAGCAATCAAACTAATAAAACGATCTTGAAGATCATTGGTATCTTGATATTCATCAATTAAAATCTCTTTAATTTGATTCTTAAACTTGAATCTTACATCTTCAAACTTTTCAAACAACTCAATAGCATAGAACATTATATCTTCAAAAGAAAACAACTTCTCTTCTTTCTTGATACTTTCAAATCTCTTTAAATACTCAGATACTATTTCAAGCAAAATTTTTACGCTGAAACTGCTCATTCTGAAATTACTAATGAGTTCTTTCTTATTAGATGCAAATAAAGTATCAAAATCTTTTTTTAACTTGTTAATTTGTTCGATAATCTTCGGCTTATCCGTATCTTTATTTCTTGGCTTACTTGGGAAACTAATACTTACTAACTCAGATAAAAAGTCATCACCAGATTTTTCTAACAAATCAACAATGATTCTATTCACTTCATTTAAATAATTTTGATATTCTAAATCAACCAAATTAGCTTCGTTATTAAAATACTTGTCAAATAGAAGATAATTTCTTCTAATCTGGTCTTTTATACTCTCAATATAATCATCAGCCTTAGATTCTAAAAATATCTCATTTAAATAAAAACTATCATAATTTTCAATTAAACTAAAATAATCCGGTCGTTTTCTAAAAGCTTCACCGATAGAATAAACACTTTCTTCTAACCAATGGTCGCTCTTAGAAAAATACATCTTAAAAAAGCGTAAAAAGTCAGGATTTTTCGCTAGATAATACTTTTTTAAAACATCCTTAATTAATTGTTTTTTTCTTGAAGAAATAATAACTTGATCATTAATACCAATATTACTGTCAAGTCCCAAAAGGTAATGATATTCCTTAACAAGTCTTAAAGTAAAAGCATCAAATGTTGAGATTATCGCATTATCAATTCTTTCAATTTGTTTAGTGAGTTTAAGTTCATAAATATCATTAACAATCCTTGATTTCATCTCCGCCGCAGCTGCTTCAGTAAAGGTTAAAACAACTAACTCATCAATAAATTCTCCTGCTTTAAGCATTTCAATGACTCGTTCTTTTAAAACTCCAGTTTTACCTGAACCCGCACTAGCACTGACTAAAACATTACTTCCGCGTGAATGAATCGCTTCAATTTGACTACTCGTAAAACCCATATTACTCACCACCTAGAAGCTTATTCTTTGAATAACAGATTGAACCGAACTTACAGTATTTACAAGCAATATAGTTTTTACTTTGTTGATCATAATCAACTAAGAGCGGGTAAATCTTAAAATCTCCAGTCTTAATTCCTTCTGCCATCCTTTTTATTCTACTCTCAGTATCAACAAGTAACTTATCCATATCTTCAACACTTATAACCGTATTAGCATTATTCTTAAGAGTTTCATCCTGTTTAATCTGAACTCCAACTATCTTTGATTCTGTTGGATCGATTCTTCTTACAACACTAACTAAATCAATAACCATACCTTTCATCCGATAATCAAGTTCTTCACCACGTTTTTCTTTCTTTAATGAAGTTTCTTGATAAAGCATAGCTGCCGGTTGATATTCTTTATACTTCTTTTTTAAAGCATAAAGATAGAGAGGTAATTGGATATTATAATCTTTATCCAAATCTTCTCTTTTGAAATCTTTACCGCTATATTTATAATCGACAACTAAGAAATATTTATATGTCTCATCAAACATAACCTTATCGACAATTCCACTTAAACTAAAGACATCATCGAATGGTTGCTTAATCGAATGTTCGGTTAAGATTTTTGTAAAATTTGTCGTTTGATGAAAATCATGAACAATTGTCTTAATCATTTCCACATTATCTCTAACAACTTCTTGGTAAACCTCATATTTATATTCTTCATCTTCAGGGAAAGTAAATTCATTCATGATTTCTTCTAAGTCATAATCACCTGTCTTTAAAAAAACTTCTAAAGCTCGATGCGTAACATTCCCAATATAGGTAAAAATATTTTCCTTAAAGTCATCAATCTCAAGTAAGAAATTTAACAAATAGCTAAAAGGACATTTTGCATAACTTTCCAATTTATAGGCACTAAGAGTATTTCTCTTTTCAATTAGTTCTTTTAATAATTCTTTATTTAAACCACTATATTGGGGGATATACCGATAATAACTATCTTTAAAACTGTTATTCAAAACTTCTAGATCAGCTGTTTTAATATTATATTTGTCATACATGAATCGCTTCTTTGCGTAATCTAAAACCAGTAAATCAGCTAAATAAGAGGAGTTAGAAACTATATACTCATAATCTACTATTTTGATTTCGCGATTTAAATCTAAATCAGCTTCTCTGGTTTTTTCTAAAACGATTTTTGGCATCACTAAAATCAGCTTATCAATCGCTTTTAATATTGATTCCGTATTTTCTTTTTCATACTTACTTAAGAGGTGAGTTGAAGGATAATTTATCTCTAGAACTTCTTGATTGCTTAGATAATCATTATCAAGATACTTCTTCGGAAAAACCTCATCATAATAATTCATTAAGATATAATAATGATCATTCCTAGAAATTAATGCGTTAAAAGGAATAATCTCTACTCCGTTATTATAGACCGTGCTTTTAACTTTTAACTTTTTTAACTCATGGATAAAACAATCGATATTAGACTTGATTAAATCTGAGTTATAAGAGTTAAACAGTCTAATAACTTCATTCATCGCTTGATCGCCTTGCTTTTTGATGTATTCAACGCAAGTATCATACCCTTTACTTTTAAGAATTTTAATAACTCTAGTCATAAATGGATAATCTGTTAAAGGTTTACTTTTATTAAGATTTACAGGAATATTGGCATCGTTAAACAGTTTTAAAAGGGTTAAATCATCTTCTTCAAAAGAATTAACAATATGAATTTTGTTTAATTCAACACCCTTTTCAATCAAACTGATTACTTCTTCAAATACAGCATAAGCCATATTCTCAGGATCTAAAGCCTTGATTAGTTTAACCGGTGTTGTCTTAAAATCATTGATTAATAATTTAGCTTTGTTACCTTTTAAAAATTCAGGCACAAAACTATCATTAACTGCATATATTTTATTAAATTTTGTACTAGATTGATGGATAATATTTTCTTTTAAAAGATACTTCTTAATTTCCGATAATTTTCTTATCTTTTCATTTTGATAATCTTTAGAGATATCAATATAATCAAAATACTTTTTAATTCTATCAGCCAAGTACGGTTCAATACCGAACTCTTTCTTTAAGTAAAATGGATATCTATGGTCAATCTTTAAAAAAGAATAATCTGAATTATAAAACAACAAGTCCAAAAATACTTGATTTGTACTCAAGTAATTCAACACTGATAGTTTATCCTGATTACTCGCAATTAATAGCGAATTCTCATCAATATTTTTTAATAAATCCATATCTTTCACCTAATGAATATTATATCATAAACTATTAAGTACAAAACTCAAAAACAAGAAATTTCTCTAAAGAAAAAACCCCTAGCATTAAGGGGTTTTTAAGAAAAGAGTGTTAAAGTTTATTCAATAGCAATGTATTTCTTTGCTTTTACATTTGTGCCTTCTTTTGGAACAAATACTTTTAGTGTGCCTTTATCATATTCTGCTTTGATATCTTCTTCAGCTATTTCTTCACCTACAAAGAAACTTCTAGCGCAAGTACCTAAGAATCTTTCGCGTTTTACATAATGTAAGTCTTTCTTTTCATCAACATTT
>PGXI01000076.1:7160-9534 GCA_002839125.1 Tenericutes bacterium HGW-Tenericutes-5 | reverse complement strand
CGTATTACCTGCCATTGCAAGAATCAAAGGAAGGTAAACCGCTAGTTTTGAGGCTAGAAGCCTAGAACCAGGATTAAGAGATAGACTGGCTTCAAAAAATGAGAGAATGATTGATGTTATCATTGATAACCCTAGAAGAATTGATAACCAAGGTAGTCTTGACTTTACTGACTTTCTTAAGCTAGCTGTGCTGAGGTTGATTTCGACATCACCTAAGGCAGCGAACTTTGCGTAGTCTTCTTCTTGAACTAAAGAGATGATATCCATAAGGTCATCATGGGTAATGATACCTTCCATCATACCGTCTTCATTGATAACCGGAATCGAAGATTCAGACGTTTCTTGCATTAAGGAAGCTACATATTCTTTGTCATCTGTTGGATAGACTCTTGGAAATCTTGTTTTGATAAGATCGATTAATTGTTCATCAGCTCTAGCGATAATGAGGTCTTTTAGTTTAATAAATCCCTGAAGGATATTTTTTTCGTCAACAACATAAATAATGGAAATGTAATCAACATCATGAGCTTCGCTTACAACCTTACGCATTGCTTCTTTAACGGTAATATTAGCTTCTAGAGTCAGATAACTGTCGGTTAAATAAGCACCAATTTCATCTTTATCATAAAGCATGACTTGTAAAATTTCTTTTCTTCTGTTAGGTTCTATTTGTTTAAGAATTCTCATACCGGTTTTCTTAAGATATTTTAAGATATCAACAGCATCATCTAAATCCATATCAGCAATTATTTTCGCTGAATCGATTTCACCGATGACTTTGATGATAAAGGTAGCGTCCTCTTCATCAAGATATTCAATGATTTCGGCTGCGAATTCAATACTTACAGTGTGAAAGAAAGCTTTAATGATATCTTCAGGAAATTCAGTCAGTACCTTAGCTATATCATAAAGGTGGTATTCTTCTAGTAAAGTTTCTAGATTAGGATTATTAATATTTTCTTCAATTAGTGACAGAATATCGGTTTTAAATTCTATAGTTCTTTCAATTAATTCATCCATATTTACCCTCCTTTACGCTAGAGTAGCTATTAAGATACTAGCTAAACTAAAATAGATCAACAATGATAAAATATCGTTGATAGTAGTTATAAATGGTCCTGAAGCAACTGCTGGATCAATTTTTAAAGCGTTGATTATTAAGGGAACAATCGCTCCGGCAAGAGTTGCGACTACAAGTGCAATATTTATCGATAACGCAACAACTAATGCGAATGATAGACCTGTTCTAAAGTCTTGACCTTTGATGAAATTAAAAACAATTACCATTAGGAATAATCCTATCGCTATTACCACTCCATTAAAAAGTCCAGTTAAAAGTTCATTTAAAAGGTGTTTAAATATCTCTTTTTTGCTTTCTAATTGATTAGTAGCGAATAATCTAATAATTATCCCTAAACTTTGAGTACCTGAATTACCGGCCATATTTAAGATTAACGGCATAAAGATAGCGAGAGTTGGTAGTAACTTTAATTCTTCTTCAAAACCGATGATGATAGAGCTAGTTATTAAGTTGATAAAAAGAAGAATCACTAACCAAGGCAACCGTTTTTTAATCGTAGTAAAGACGGTTTCGTTCTCATCTACTTGAACATCTGAGATACCGGCTAAACTGGAATAGTCTTCATCTGATTCTAAATTTAATGCTTCTAAAATATCGTCAAATGAGACGATACCGATTAGTTTTTGATATTTATCAACAACTGGAAGTAAAAGAAAATTATAGTTTTTCATTATTTCAATTGCATCTTCTATTGGCGTTGAAGGTGTAACGTAAATTAGGTTTACACTCATTAAGTCTTCGATTTTCTGACTTTGATCATAACCAGCACTTATAAGTTCTTTTAGGGACATGGCTCCTTCTAACTTTTTAAACTCATCAATGATGTAGATATTATGAATAAACTCAATTTCTGGAGCCATTTTCACTACTTCTTTAATCGCTTTTTTTACTGTTAAATCCTTTGATATAGCGACAAAGTCATTGTTCATAATGGAACCGACCAAGTCTTCGTCAAAGGCGATTAGAGATTTAATTAAAACTCTTTTACTAGCATCAATAAGTGATAGATAGGTTATTTGATCTTCTTTATCATCAATGGCTTGGATGATGTCTGTTAAGTCATCGGTTTCCATTTCTTTAAAAACATTGACGACTATTTCTATTGAGGTGTCTTTAAGAATGTCAAAGGCTTCTTCAGGTGTTAAGTCTTCAAAGACTTCTGTAAGTTTTCTTATTGGGATTAATTGGTAAAGTTTTTTTCTTTCCTCAAGATTCATTATAAGCAAAGCTTTTGAGATTTCATATTCATGATAAATATCTAGTTTTTCTCGCAAAATATCATCGTTTTCATTT
>PGXI01000076.1:0-7120 GCA_002839125.1 Tenericutes bacterium HGW-Tenericutes-5 | reverse complement strand
ATTTTCCAGTTCAAATTCATTTAGCAATAATTCTTCCATTCTTAACACCTCCTTCACTCTTAAAAATTGTACCACTTTAAGAGATAAAATACAATTATGTAGAAAAAATATATCTTATCAAATTCGTAAAAAAAAGACTGATAAAATCAGTCTTTATTTGTTAAAACGATCCTTTAGCCAAGATGGAATTTTAATATCGTCATTTTCTTCTTCTTGAGCTTTTTGTTTTTCTATCGCTTCTTTCTTCTTGTTTTTCTTGAAGAATTTGCTTTGCTTCTTTTCTGGGATATCCACTTCAACTTCTTCTTTTTTAGGTGGTTCGTTATGAGACTGTATCTTCGGTGGTAAAACTTCATCTTTGAATACAGGATCAGTACTGAAACCAGTAGCAATTACAGTAACTACAAGTTCATCGCCTAAATCAGAATTTATAGCTGAACCGTAGATAACGTTGATGTCTGTTGTGGATGCTTTATGTACCTCAGCAATAATTTCATCAATTTCATATAGTGAAGCTTGATAGTTTGAAGTAATATTAACAATAGCGTCTGTAGCGCCGTTGATTGATGTTTCTAAGAGTGGTGATCTAATCGCCTCTCTAGCAGCTTCAATAGCACGGTTTGGACCTTCAGCCACACCAATACCCATAAGCGCTGTACCTTTATCTTTCATGACAGTTTTTACGTCAGCAAAGTCAACGTTTACAACTCCAGGCATTGCGATGATTTCTGTTATACCTTGAACACCTTGACGTAAAACTTTGTCAGCTTCTCTAAAAGCGTCTAAGTATGATGTATTTCTATCTACAATGTAGAATAGTTTATCGTTAGGAATAACGATTAATGTATCAACAAATGGTTTTAGTTGTTCTAAGCCTTCAACGGCTACTGCCATTCTTTTTTTGCCTTCAAAACCAAAAGGCTTGGTAACGATACCAATGGTTAAACATCCCATTTCTCTAGCGATTTTAGCAACGATTGGGCTGGCACCAGTTCCGGTTCCGCCACCCATTCCGGCAGTAATAAATACCATGTCTGTTTCGGCTAGAATATCTCTGATTTCATCTTCAGATTCGATTGCGGCTTGGCGCCCAACTTCAGGATTAGCTCCTGCTCCTAACCCTCTGGTTAGGGTCTTTCCTAGTTGCAATCTAACGTCTGCTTTTGATAGTCTTAAGACTTGTGCATCGGTGTTCATTGCGACGAATTCAACGCCTGGGACTTCATTTTCAATCATTCTATTTATGGCAGAGCCACCGCCGCCGCCAATACCAACCACTTTAATTTTCGGTTTTTGGTTAAACTTATCGTCAATATTAAACATTTGGTACCCCCAATTAATGATCTTACAATTATCTTATCATAAAACAAACAAATAATAAATATAATAATAAAAAGAAACAAAAAATCTAATCAAAGTATTCTTTCAGGATTTTTTCCTTAAATTCAGCGAACCGATCATTCTTAATCGCTTCGCGAATGTCTTTCATTAGTGTTTTTAAAAAGTATAGATTATGGTATGAAATCAAACGTAAACCAAGAATTTCTTTAGCCTTAAAAAGATGTCTTAAATAACTTCTGCTATAGTTTTTACAGACTTTACAATCGCAATTAGGATCTAGTGGCGATAAGTCATGCTCATAGGTTTTGTTCTTGATAACTATTTTTCCTAAAGAAGTCATTGCGGACCCGTGTCTAGCAATTCTGGTAGGTAAAACACAATCGAACATATCGATTCCGTTTTCAACACCGACAACGATATCGTCAGGTGATCCTACACCCATTAAATAACGGGGTTTGTCCTTAGGCATTTTATCTTTTAAAAATTCAAGAATTTCGTACATTTCTGCCTTGGTTTCACCAACGCTTAAGCCACCGATAGAATATCCAGGAAAATCAATTTTCATCAATTCATTGATTGAGTGTTCTCTTAAATCCTTATAAGGACCACCTTGAACAATACCAAACAAAGCTTGATCGTCTGGCCTTTGATGAACTTCTTTACCTCTTTTTGCCCATCTAATAGTTCTTTCTAAAGATTCTTTATGATATTCATACGGTGAATGAAAAGGTGGACACTCATCAAAACTCATGATGATATCAGCCCCAAGATTGTTTTGGATTTTGATGCTGTCTTCTGGAGTTAAATGCAATTGAGAACCATTTAAATGGTGTCTGAATGTAACTCCATCTTCAGTGATTTTTCTTATTTTTGATAAGGAGAAAACTTGAAAACCACCAGAATCGGTTAGTAAAGCTCCGTCCCAATTCATAAAACCACGGATTCCCCCATGGTTTTTTACTATTTCATCTCCAGGTTGTAACCAAAGATGATAAGTATTGCCAAGAATAAGTCCTTGACTAACTTCTTTTATTTCATCAACATCAAGAGTTTTAACCGTTGCTTGAGTACCTACCGGCATAAAAATCGGTGTTTCAAAACTTCCGTGCGGAGTATGTAAAATTCCGTATCTAGCACCGGTTGTTTTGTCTTGATGTATAAGTTCGAATCTAATTGCCATATTTAAATTATAGTTCCAAAAACTTCGCCATTAATTCCCACTGCGTTTCCTTCATCAGTATCAATATGCATAGCTGAAGCAAAATCATTTCTAACTCTGATTACAACATCGCCTAAAATACTTGAACGACCATCAGTATCGATCTTTACTTGAACGATTTGTTTATCTTTAACATTAAATTTTTCTGCATCTTCTGGAGTAAGATGAATGTGTCTTTTAGCCACAATTACACCTTCTTCTAACTCTACTTCACCCTTAGGACCAATGATTTTGCATGGAGCACTTTTAGCTGTATCTCCACTTTCTCTGATTGGTGCTAAAACTCCAATTGAGCGAGCGTCTGTAAGTGAAATTTCAACTTGTGTTGCTTTTCTTACCGGTCCTAATATTGATACGTTTTTTAGCTCTTTCTTTGGACCGATTATATCGATTCTTTCATTAGCTGCGTATTGACCTGGTTGTGACAAATATTTTTTAACTGTTAATTCGTATCCTTTACCAAATAAGATATCTAAATGTTCTCTAGACACATGAGCGTGTCTCGCTGACACTTCTACTAAAACTTTTTTTTCCATAATAAAAATCCTCCTTGAATATCAAATCTATTTTACTAAATTTTGTTCACTTTAGCAAACTATTAGTTACTATTAATTGGATTTTCTTAAAATAAAAACCTTACCATTTGTATTAATGGTAAGGATGCTTCAAATAGATAGGGTATAGGACCTGATGGAACTGGTATTGCAATATATCTAAAAACAACTTCATTAAAAAATTGATAAAAGACTAATGTTACCAAACAGTACAAATCCTAAATCTAAAACTTCTATTACTAAAACTGATAAATCTAAAGAACAACTGCGTTTTTGCATTTAACAAAAAATAACTCAGGTCCTATACAGTTACATTATATCATATTATTGTAAGATAAGATAGTATTCAAAGAAATTTAAAGAAAGTATATTATCTATTTTTCTTTTCATGTATAGTCTGGTCAATAATTATCACGACAAATAAGAAAATCTCGACATTTTCGTTAGCCGCAATATCAATCTCATAAGTATCTCCCCATGATATTATTCTTTTACTTATTGAGGCTAATGCTAGAGTGTTATCGAGAATAGAGAAATTGTGTGCAAAGAATTTGCCATCAACCTTTAGTTCTTTACCCAAGACAGTTAAATTGAATTTTGGAAATAGCGAGAATTTTTTCTTAATGACAGCTACTTCTTGATTTTGCTGGTCATAAATATAGTATTTAGGCAAAAATGTAAAAAGTTTTCGATTAGAATGTAATATTAATTTACCATCCATATCTTGTAACTCTAGTTTATTTTTTAAACTTAAGAATTTACCTTTTACTTGATACTTTTGATTTTGGCTTTCGTCAAAAACATTGAACTTGTCTTTTAAAGAAAAGACTTTTTGTTTGATATAAAATCTCATTTTCCTATTTGTACCTTAAATCAACAGTTACTTGCTTGAACAGAATAGATTTAAGATACTCTCCTTTTTTTAACTATTTACTATATTATAACACCACAAAAATTGATTTTATAGGGAACTGGAAAAAATAAATACTTTTTCTAAAACCTTGTGTTTTACCTAAATAGTGCTATAATATTTAAGACCGCAGTTCGAAACCCATCCTGCGTAAAAAAACTAGGAGGAAATTATGACAAATGAGTTGTTATGGGTAATATTTGCGTTAGTGAATTTTACTCTATTTTTATTGGTTTACAAGTTTTTTGGTAAACTAGGGATTATTATTTGGATTGTCATTGCGACAATTTTAGCTAATATCCAAGTTACAAAAATGATCTATATCTTTGGAATAGACGCTACTTTAGGCAATATTCTCTATGGAACAATCTTTTTAGCTACTGATGTGTTAAATGAAATCTTTGGAAAAAAGGAAGCTAAGAAGGCTGTGTTTATTGGGTTTTTGGTAATGATTATAACTGTCATTACCATGACACTTTCACTTGAGTTTATTCCACATCCAGAAGATTTCGCTCAAGATTCTTTGGTAATAATATTTGGATATATGCCAAGATTGTTACTAGCGAGCTTGTCAGCATTTATCGTTTCTCAATTGATTGATGTCTACATTTTTGATAAGATCAAGACAAGACTTCCTGATAATAAGCATTTATGGATAAGAAACAATGTGTCTACCATTCTATCTCAATTAGTGGATTCGTTGATATTTGTGCCAATTGCTTTTTATGGAACAGTAAGTTTTGAAACACTTTTAGGATTAATCTTATCGACTTATCTAATCAAAGTAATTGTTGCACTTCTTGATACACCATTTATTTACTTAATCAAAAAAGTTAATCCAATAAAAGAATTAAACGGCTAATATTAGCCGTTTTATTTTTTGATTAACATTGAATCACCAAATGAGAAAAAGCGATATTTCTCTTTAATGGCTTCTGAATAAGCATTCATTATTATCTCTTTTGATGCAAAAGCTGAAACTAACATCATTAGTGTTGATTTTGGTAAATGAAAATTAGTAATTAGATTATCGATAGCTTTAAACTTGTATCCTGGATAAATGAAAATATCCGTAAATCCAGATGATTCTTGAAATTCGTTGTATTTGTTATAAACTGTTTCAAGAGTTCTAACTGACGTGGTACCTACTGCATATATTTGCCGATTTTCATGTTTAGCTTTATTTAAAATATCCGCAGTACTTTGATCAATCATATAAAACTCAGAATGCATTTTGTGTTTTTTTACATCATCAACTGCAACTGGTCTAAAGGTACCTAACCCAACATGAAGGGTGATGTAACAAATAATTATGCCTTTATTTTCCAATTGTTTTAATAGTTCTTTTGTAAAATGTAATCCCGCCGTAGGACTAGCAGCGCTACCGTTAATTTTTGAGTATACAGTTTGATATCTGCTTTGATCTTCAAGTTTCTCATGGATATAAGGAGGTAAAGGCATCTCTCCAAGTTGATCTAGAATACTTTCTAAATCTCCTTCATAGTGAAGATCAAAATGACGTAATCCTTCATCTAAAACTTCTGTACAAACAAGTTTTAATAGACCTTCGCCGAAATCTAACTCTGTTCCTACTTTAACTCTTTTTGCTGGTTTTACAAGGGTTTCCCACTGATTTAAGCCATATTGATTTAATAATAAAACTTCAATATTTGCTAGAGTTCCTTGCTTAACTCCATGCAATCTAGCGGGTATAACTTTAGTATTGTTTAGAACTAGAACAGATCCTTTTTCAATGTAATTAATTATATTTTTAAACGTCTCGTGTTGAAGAGAAAAATCAGTTCTACTTGCTATTAAGAGTCTTGAATCGCTTCTTTCTTTTAATGGTTTTTGAGCTATAAGTTCCTCTGGTAAGTTGTAATCAAAATCTTTTGTTTTCATTAAAACAAACTCCCTTGATATGATTTCTTCAAGTGACGATAAGCTTTCTCGGTAACAACTCTTCCTCTTGGTGTTCTACTAATAAAACCTTTTTGGATTAAGAATGGTTCATATACGTCTTCAAGTGTACCTGCATCTTCACTTATAGAAGTTGCGATAGTATCCAAGCCAACTGGACCGCCATGATATTTCTCAATGATACCTAAAAGGTATTCACGGTCTTTATTATCTAATCCTAAGTCATCAATTTTAAGCTTACTTAGGGCCGTTCTAGTAACATCAAGCGTGATAAAGCCATCGCTTAAAATATCTGCAAAATCTCTAACACGTCTAAATAGCCTGTTAACAATTCTTGGAGTTCCTCTACTTCTTTTTGCTAATTCGACGATAGCTTGATCTTCTGTTTGGCATTCATAGATTTTAGCAGTTCTTTGACAAATTATTTCTAGTTCCTGATCAGAATAGAACTCAAGTTTATGAACAATGCCGAAACGATCTCTTAAAGGACCAGTTAAATCTCCAAATCTTGTTGTGGCACCAATTAAGGTAAATGGCGCTAAATCTACTCTAATTGATTTAGCTCCCGAGTCTTTCCCAACGACTATATCAATCACATAATCTTCCATAGATGAGTAAAGAATTTCTTCAACGATTTTTGGAAGGCGATGAATTTCATCTATGAATAACACATCTCCAGGCTCTAAAGATGTTAAAATAGCAGCTAAATCTCCTGTTCTTTCTATCGTTGGTCCACTGAGCGATTTGATGTTTACACCAAGTTCGTTAGCTATGACTTGCGCAAGGGTAGTTTTTCCAAGTCCTGGAGGACCATATAAAAGTACATGGTCTAAAGATTCATTGCGCATTTTAGCAGCTCTAACAGCGATTTCTACCATTTCTTTAACATCTTTTTGACCGATATATTCATTGAATGTTTTCGGTCTTAAAGTTACATCTACCTCATCATCAATGAGAAGATTATTACTGATTATTCGTTCGTCCATAAAAACACCTCAAATCTATTATATCAAATTTCTAGTAAAAATCATCCTAATTTATTATAATCGGTTGAATAATGTTTATTATTATATTATAATTAAAACCAAGGTTAGTATCGGAGTGATTAAATGGCAAAAAAACGCGATATCTTATTGAATTACTTTACCGAATTTCCTACATATAAAGAGTCATATC
>PGXI01000075.1 GCA_002839125.1 Tenericutes bacterium HGW-Tenericutes-5 | reverse complement strand
ACTATATCAAGAATTTCGGTTTCATCAATTTTTGCAGTACCAAAAGTATCAATGCCAACACTTAAAGGATTAGCTTCACCAATAGCATAAGCAACTTGAAGTTCTACTTCATCAGCTAATCCACTTGCGACTATATTCTTTGCAATATATCGCGTCATATAAGCTGCAGAACGATCGACTTTTGAAGGGTCTTTTCCAGAAAAAGCGCCACCACCATGATGAGCTCTTCCACCATAAGTATCAACAATTATCTTTCTTCCCGTAAGTCCAGAATCTCCAGACGGACCTCCGACAACAAATCTTCCGGTTGGGTTAATATGAATGGTTGTGTCTTCAGTTATATATTCTTTAGGTATAATTGGTTTAATAACATTCTCGATAATATCTTCTCTAATTTGCTTGTTGGTAATCTCAGGTGCATGTTGTGAAGATATAAGAATATGAGAAAAATATTCACACTTACCATTTTCATCAAAAACTGCAGTAACTTGAGTTTTTCCATCAGGTCTTAGATAAGTTAAGGGACCATTTTTCCTAACTTTAGCTAATTGTAAAGCTAGCTTATTAGCATAATAATGGGTGATTGGCATAAGCGTTGGAGTTTGATTGATTGCATAACCAAACATCATACCTTGGTCTCCTGCACCTTGCTCTTTGTCCTTATCTTCATTGACTCCCATAGCGATGTCTGGTGACTGTTCGTTAATACAAACCAACACAGCTAAATTCTCTGCGTCGAAACCATATTTACCACGATCATAACCGATATTGCTTACAGTATCTCTTATGATTTTTTGCATATCAACATATGTTTTTGTGGTAATTTCTCCTGTAACTAAAACCAGACCAGTTGAAACTACTGTTTCTACTGCTACTCTGGCAAACTCATCTTCTTTTAAAATAGCATCCAATATCGCGTCTGATATTTGGTCACAGATCTTATCTGGATGACCTTCAGTGACAGATTCGGAAGTAAAATATCTGTACATAAATAAATCTCCTATTCTTGAGCAAACTGATAATAAATTGATTCAAAATCATCAGCGTACTTAACAAAACGATCAACTATTTGCGGATCAAAGTATGGATAAAACTCTAATTTTATCAAGTCAATTGCACGTTGATGTTTTAATTCACGCTTATAATTTCTTGGTTGTCTTAATATATCATAAATATGGCTAAGTAAAATAACTTGTGATTCGCGGTTATTTTGAATACCATTCATTTCTTTAATAAAGTCTTGATTAGCTGTTTTTTCAAAATGAGCTCTGACAATATCTTCACCTTTTTTGTCTAACTGAAGTCTTTTTATAATAACAGACCCGACTAAGGTTTTTTCTCTAATTTTTTGATAGTCAAACTCATCTAGATGCTCTTTTTTGTCAATATCGGCAGTATTCAATATTTTCTCTTTACCGATATGAATCATACAATAATCATAAATCTCTTGGCAAAGTTTTGATGAATAACCCAAAAAGTTTCCCAGTTTAGCAGCCATCTCAGCAACTCTTTTAGCAGCGTGTGCTAAATTTATTTCAATACTATCTTCGCCGCGTTGCTTATAAACGGTTATCACATCAAAAACATCAGAGACGACAGATTTAAAATCTTTTTCCATAGCTTGACGTTTAAGAAGTTCTTGTTTTCTTTTGTTGTTAATATCCTCCGATATTTTAACAGTTGAATATAAACCAATCATAAAGATTGCTAGAACGAGAGTTCTAAGTAATAAGTCAATCAAAATAGCGGCGTTGTTTGCGGACAGATAAGTCCACAATGTATTAAAATCACTTGCATAATTATAGACAGGATAAAGAATTATCACATGAATTATCGTCATTACAACTATAGTGATTTTAAAGATAACATTAATGAGCTTAGGATCTTGATATAATGCAATAACGACAAGAGCGAAATAAATCAAGGAATATCCAGCTTGGGTTATCGAGAAAAATCCCCCGTCCATAGCTTCTCCTAATGTAAGTCTCAGTTTAATATAAACTGTTACTGCCATCAGCAATATATAAATTCCACTAACGTATTGTGCCATCTGTTGCTTTTGGAGTGTTAATGGTTTTTCCATGTTTAATCTTCTAACCAGTCTACTCGCAAAAAACATTATCAAGAAAATAACAAATGTAACTATTAGATTAACACTCTTGTTTACACCTTCTGAGCCAATGATTGTAAAAAGTAAAAATACAATATTGGTTACGAAAATAATATTTCTAATAACTCGGTTTTTTCGATATAAAACACTTGTTTCATCTAAGATATCGACACCAGCTTCAAAGCTAAACCGACTTACAAGAAAATCTTTTATCTTAGTGAAAAATTTAGGAGATTTTTTCTTCCCCGAAACTTCCAAATGTTTAGCATTTACTGCTACTTTATTTTCATCAAAACGATTTTTAAAAGAGGTTATTCTAAAGAAATCTACAAGCTTCTCAATAAAGCCTTTCTTCTTGATTTTCTTTTGAGAGACAGAGTTAAAATAATCGTCTATTTGTTTAGAACCTAAATTATTTAAATCACGATTTTTTTTAGAAGAATCATTCTTTTTAAAAAAATCATCTAAGGTTTTTTCCCGATTATCCAAATTTCTCCCTCCCTTTTTTAAAGTTTATTTAAGAAATCAGTAAATACTAAAATAATTTTGGTTCTTCAATTATCGTAGGGTCTTTTCTCGCTTCATTTTCATTTTCGATTTGCGCTACTCTAGTTGAAGCAGCTGCGGCTACAGCGCCGACGATATCATCCAAAAATGTATGGCAAGCTGCTTTATCGCCTTTTCCATCATAATTTAACTTTGCTACTATTCCCGGTTTATTAACATCAATATCACCAAAATTGGTTTTGCCAATTGTTCCATATAATCCGGCTAATTCCAGACCAAACAACTCATCAATTCCAAACATTCCCAAATCGGATGCCAAAATCGATTGAATTGGTCCTTGAAAAGCATTTTCTTCAGTAAGACGATCAATTTCAGCTCCTAATTGCAAGATATGAAAAACATCTCTTAATGAGAGAATCTTTTCAACTGATTCTAAACATTCCTGATATGAAATACTGTCATTCCATTTTGATTGTTGACGAAAAGCAATTTCAGCAATTTCAGAAACTTTTACTCCTCTTTTGTTCAACATATCAATATTCATTTTTAACATTTCATCACGTGAAAATAAATTTCTATTACGATTCATAAATATTCACCTCGACTTTAAGTCTATCGCACTTTTAGTTCTAACTAGATATTATAACATAATATCCGCTAATTATAAATATCTCATTACAAAATTTGTCCGGTGTGAAACATCTGTTTCCCTAAACCATTCATGAAGGATTGGATGTCCATTTCCTTTTTTCCTTCTAGTTGAATTCGCTTCAAGTTAACTATTCCCAAAGCTGTTTGAATCCATAATCCACTTTTGTCAGCTATTACAATTTCACCGCTATTATTTGATAGGTTTTCGTTCTTGTATTCAACTTCAAACACCTTGATTTTCTTACCTTCATAATATAAGTAAGCTATTGGCCATGGGTTCAATCCTCTGACGAAGTCATAAACTTGTTTTGCGCTTTTATGGAAATCAATTAATAGGTCTTCACTTTTAAAATTATATGCATAGCTAACAAGATTTGGATCTTGCTCCATTTCTTTATGTTCGCCTCTTAATAGTTTTTCTAATGTTTCTAAAAGCAAAGATACTCCAACTGCACTTAACTTATTTTCGATTGTTTTCACATTATCGTTATCTTCGATTTTAACACTAGCTTGAGACAGTATATTACCACTATCTAAAGCCTTTTCCATAAATATAATACTAACTCCGGTTTCCTTATCACCATTGATAATTGCTTTATGCATCGGCGACCCTCCCCGATATTTAGGAAGCAATGATGCATGGACATTAATCGCTTGAAATTTTCCCGCAAAAAGAACTGATTCTGGAATTAGCTGACCGTAGGCAGCAACAATTATTAAATCAAATTTACCATCGATAATTCTTTGATTATTCTTTTTGATTGAAACAGGTTGAAAAGTTTCTATCCCCAGTTCAATCGCTTTATTTTTAACTGGTGTACCAGTTAGAATTTGTTTTCTTCCTACAGGTTTATCTGGTTGAGTTACAACCAAATCAACACCATATTTTTTATGTAATCCCTCTAATATTTCAACAGCAAAATCCATGCTGCCCATAAAACATATTTTCACAATTTTCACCTACCCAACATTCGAATAATTATCGACACTGATATAAATATCGTCTTTAACAAATTTATCAATTGTGTTATTAATTACTTCTCTAATCTCTTCTTCATTTCTATACTTAATCAATACGGTTGCTTGATATTTGTTATTAATCTTCATGGTTTGATCCATAGCTGGACCAAGTACTATGACTTTATTCTCAAAGGTGTGCTTTAACTCTTTGGCAATCTCTAAACCAGCAAAAAAGATATCTCTAATTTGTTTGCCATTAAGGATGATATTAATCAAATAATAAAATGGTGAATACCTAGCAATTCTTCTTATTTTCATCTCATGCAAGTAAAAGCCTTGATAGTCATTATCGCATGCATATTTGATTGCATAATGCTCAGGGTTCATTGCCTGAATGACAACACTACCTTCAATATTTCTTCTGCCCGACCTTCCTGAAACTTGCATTATTAATTGAAATGTTTTTTCTGGTGCGCGAAAATCAGGAACGAATAAATTAGAGTCAGCTTGAATGATACCTACTAAAGTAACTTTTGGAAAATCTAATCCTTTAGCTATCATTTGTGTACCGATTAAAATATCTCCATCTTTACTAAATTTATTTAAAATAATTTCATGAGCGTTCTTCTTTCTTGTCGTATCATTATCCATTCGATAAACTTTAGCATTTGGAAAAGTTTCATAAAGATATTTTTCAATTCTTTGAGTTCCGCTACCCATGAAGCTAAGTTCTTTTGATCCGCATTTAGCGCAAGTATGAGGGGTTTTTTCTTCATGATTACAATAATGACACTTAAGTGAGTGAGAAAACTCATGGTATGTCAAAGATATATCACAGTTAGGACATTTAAAAACATAACCGCATTCTCTGCAAATGACAAAATTAGCAAATCCACGACGATTTATAAGTAAGATAATTTGTTCTTTTTTGCTAAGTCTATCATTGATTTCATCTGCTAGTCTTATTGATAATGGTGAAGAATTTCCTTGTTTGAATTCTTGGAGCATATTTACCACTTCAACCCTTGGCATTTTCGCATTTAGGGCTCTTTCCTTGATTTCAAGAAGTTCGTAATATCCTTTTTTAGCTCTAGCATATGACTCAATATTTGGTGTAGCAGAACCTAATACAAGTGGTGACTGATGAGTCTTACTTCTTCTTTCTAAAATATCAACTGCATAATAAATTAAACCCGTAGTTTGCTTATAACTTGACTCATGACATTCATCGACAATTATCAAACCAATATTTTGTAGCGGAGCGAAACAAGCGCTTCTAGCACCAATAACAATTCTTGCTTCTTTACGAATTATCCTTCGCCATTCATCATATTTTTCTCCACTGGATAAACCCGAATGTAAAGCAGCTACTAAACTCGAAAATCTTTCTTTAAATCTTGATATCATCATTGGTGTCAAGGCAATCTCCGGAACAAGCAATAAAACACTTTTGCCTTCGTCAATGACATTTTCAATGGTTTTAAGATATATTTCAGTTTTCCCTGAACCTGTAACTCCATGAAGTAAAAAGGTCTTAGTATTGTTTTTAGAAGAAATAATCTTTTGATATACTTCTTCTTGAACTTTATTTAAAGTTATCTGACCCTTATTAGAAGAAAACTTGGTTTCTACATTACGATATACTTCTTTCTCATAGATTTCAAGATAACCATTTTTTTCTAGAGTTGATATAACTGAATCACTAATTTCGGTTTTCTTCTTTAATACGATGTATAGTTCTTCTTTCTTACTAGCAAGATAATCGAGAACTTTTAATTGCTTTTCTGTTGCTTTCTCAATTGGTTTTTCGGTAAGTTTAACAAAACGCTTGGATATGTTCTTTTGTTTTTCCTTTATATCATAACTTTGGACAAGATTGTTTTTCTTTATTTCTAGATTTATTAAAGCGTAGTATTCTTCTTTAATGCTATCAAGGGAAATTTGTTTTTGATATTTGAAAACCTCTTTTAAATCATCATTTAAACTTGAATAGTTTTTTACAATGATTTTCGGCTTATAAACTACTTTCAGTGCTGATGGTAACATTGTTTCTAATACTGTAATCATCAAGTCATTGCTTTCCAAAGAAATTTCCTTTGCCAAATCAATTAACTCTTTATTCAAATATGATTCTAAATCCAAAACTTTGGCAATTGGTTTTAGTTCTTTTTTAAACTCAGTTTCTTCAGAAAAACCAAGAACAAACCCCATGATTTTGCGATTACCGAAAGGCACGACAACTCTCGCTCCAAGTTCAATAAAGTCCCTGAAAGCTTCAGGAACAAAATAATCATAAGTCTTATTAACATTTTTAGACTTTACATCAACTAGGACTTGTGCAATCATCACCATTCTCCTATAAAAACATTATACCAAATAATGATTAACAAATAAATAAAATCCCTATCTTTTAAAAATTGTTAATCAATTGCATTTATTAATGATTAAAGTTATAATATTTGTGACAAATAATAATTTAAAGAAAGGATTATATTATGAACAACCAAATATACAACAAGGATGAAGTCTTAGTCTTCGCTCTCGGTGGCTTAGGAGAAGTCGGAAAGAACATGTATTGTGTTCAGTACGACAGCGAGATTATCATCATCGATTCTGGCCTTTTATTTCCAGACGAACATTTGATGGGTATAGACTATGTGATTCCTGATTATTCGTACTTGATTGAGAATGAAGATAAAATCAAGGCTTTAGTCATTAGTCACGGTCATGAAGACCACATTGGTGGTATTCCCTTTTTATTACGCCAAGTATCTATCCCAGTAATTTATGCCTCTGGATTAAGTCATGGCTTAATTCAAGCAAAACTAGAAGAAAGAGTTGACTTTCCAGTTAACTTGCAAAAATATGTTGAGGATGATATCCTCGATTTAGGTAATATTAAAGTTACCTTTTTTAGAACTAATCATTCAATTCCCGA
>PGXI01000074.1 GCA_002839125.1 Tenericutes bacterium HGW-Tenericutes-5 | reverse complement strand
TAAAGCCTTAATTTGAGCTGTATGAAGCAAATACATTCCTGCATTTCTATTCATTGCATAAGCAAAGAATTCGTTAGCTGAGATTGTTTTATCATCATAAGAAGCTACTATTGAGGAACTACCTTCTTGATCAATTTCAAAGCCGGTATCAATAGCTTTATAATCAGTAGCTAAATAGTAATCATGAATTCTAAGTTCATGCATAGCTCTTAATTCAGCCATTCTTCTTGGAATAAAACTAGAAGAGCTAAAGTTCAAATCAACGATTTCTTGTTGGACTTCATTATATAAATCTTCACCCATAATAGCTACGAGTTCAGCTTTTGTCCCATCAAAATCCTTGGTATCAAACTTTTCTTGTGCAGTTAAGTTAAGAATCATGTAGTATGCAGTATCTCTTCCAGAATAGAATCTTTCTGGTTTATATGTATAATAAGCAGTGGTATCTTCTTCAGACTCATAATCTTCATAATTTCCTAAAGAAACAAAGATAAACTCTGCTAAAGATTTATTGAAACCAGATATATCATCATAGTTTAAAGTTAAATCTTCATTTTCAAGCAAATCTTGATAAGTTGATGTTTCTTCAATTTCGGTTCTAAACCCAGAATAAACATCATTGTACATTTTTAAGAAATATTCTAATATTTCCGCGTCATTTAACTCTTGAGTATTAGTTTCATTCAACAGATAAGATGGAACTTCTTCTAATGGTTTTTCACCAGTATAAATCAAGATTTTACCATTCTTACTAATAAGATTGTAACTTCTCATGATTCTTGAAGCATCAGCTTCTGATTCAAATTTAATCTTAATTGATTGAATATCATCTTCATAAGTTACATCATAATATTGAGCAATTTGATTCGGCCCGATATGCCAAGTCTCTTCAACTGAATCTTCACTTATCATATAATCAATTACATAATTTTCTCTAGCGATTACTAGACGAACATAATCATCGATTTCTGATTCTTGATAACCTAGTAAAAACATTTGGTCAATAAAGTTTTGGATTCTTTCTTGACGTGTTTCTTCATCAAGATCATCAATTACTTCTTGATCATCGGTATCATATGTTAATTTAAGTCTTTTGTTATCAATTTCAGTTTGTGTTACTTCTAACATATAGTCAGATAAAAGATCAGTGTCAATCATAGCTAATAATTGATTTAACCCATCATTAATCTTAACACTGTTATATAATTCCTGATAAGTTATTTCATAGTCATCGGTACTATAGAAAACCTTATCTGGATTTGTTATTTCCGGTATTAATGTCTGGTCCGGAGTAAATTCTGTAGTTTCACCACCACAAGCAACCAAAACTACTCCTAAAAGTGTGATTAGTGCTAAAGTTGTGATTTTTTTAGTCAAATTAAACATGTTAAAAACTCCTTTTAAATTCAGATGTCTTATATATTATATAACAAATCTTCTAAATATTGAAATCTTTTTTAGCGTTTTACGTGTTTTATCACAAAAATTTCTTTTTTGTAAAAAAGAAAACACCTTAATCACTTAAGGTGTTGTCTATTTTAAGCTATTTATTACTCGATAACTTCAGAATAATCAGCGGCTGCCATTCTCTTATACATAGCCCATCTGCGCTTAGCGTCAACGATATTTGCATGTAATAATCTTTCTGCAGCTTCTGGATTAGATTTAAGTAATTGTTGGTAACGATTTTCGCTTAAAAGGAAATCATGATATTTTTCCCATTGTGGTTCTTTTGAATCAATTTGTAGAGGGTTTTTACCTTCAGCGATTCTTCTTGGGTCATATCTAAATGTTGGCCAATATCCACATTCTGTAGCAAGTTTTGCTTGTTGGTGAGAATTACCTAAACCACCATTGATTCCATGTGCGATACATGGTGAATAAGCAATGATTAGTGATGGTCCTGGATAACTTTCTGCTTCTTTCATAGCTTTCATAACTTGAGTAGCGTTCGCACCGTGGCTGATAGCAGCTACGTAAACACTTTCGTAAGTCATTGCTTGAGCAGCTAAGTCTTTTTTCTTGCCTGGTTTACCAGCAGCGGTAAACTTAGCAATTGATCCAGCACGAGCTGATTTAGAAGATTGTCCACCAGTGTTAGAATAAACTTCTGTATCTAATACTAAAATGTTTACATCTTCAGCATTAGCGATAACATGGTCTAATCCACCATAACCGATGTCATAAGCCCATCCGTCTCCACCGATAATCCATTGTGATTGTCTAACGAAATGTTCTTTTACTTCTAATAATTGTTTTGCGGATTCAGAATTAGATTTTTCTAGTAAAGGTAATATTTTCTTGTAAAGCTCTAATGTCTTATCTCCGTCTTCTCTATTTTCAATCCATTCATTCAATAAAGCTTTTAAATCATCATTGAAATCTTTTTGGTTAGAAGCAATAATTGTTTGCATTCTATCTCTAATTGTATCTTGAGCAATCTTCATCCCGAATCCATATTCAGCATTGTCTTCGAATAAACTGTTAGCCCAAGCCGGTCCACGACCATCTGCGTTAGTTGTGTAAGGTGAAGCTGGGAATGAAGCACCATAAATTGATGAACATCCAGTAGCGTTCGCAATAATCATTCTTTCGCCGAATAGTTGAGTAGCAAATCTGATGTATGGAGTTTCTCCACAACCAGCACAAGCTCCTGAGAATTCGAATAATGGTTGATTGAATACTGTGTTTTTATATGTATTTCTTCCTACTAGTTCTCCCTTATAAGGAACTTCATTATATAAGTAGTCAGCTAGGATATGTTCTTTAGCTTCAATTCTGTCTTGAATTGGGCTCATCTTCAATGCTTTTGTAGGAGCTGGACATGTGTTAACACAAACCATACATCCTGTACAGTCAAGAATTGATACTTCGATACGGTATTTTAGTCCTTCTAAACCTTTACCTTTTGCATCAACCCATTCAGCATCTACTGGAGCGTTCTTAACTTCTTCATCAGTTGCTAGAATTGCTCTAATACATGCATGTGGACACGCGTAAGCACATTGGTTACATTGAATACAGTTTTCACTAATCCAAGTTGAAACTTCTTCAGCTACACCACGTTTTTCATAACGTGAAGTACCATTAGGAATTTGTCCGTCTTCAATACCTAAGAATGCAGAAGTTGGAAGATCGTAACCATTGATTGCATTTACTGTATCAGCAATGTTTCTTACGAAATCTGGACGATTTTCATCTAAAGCAACTTCAGTCTTTAAGTCTGCCCATTCAGGTTTAACTTTGATTTCTACTAAGCCTTCAGCACCTAAATCAACTGCTTTGTAGTTCATTTGAACGATGTCTTCGCCTTTTCTTTCAAATGATTTTTTAGCATATGATTTCATTGCTTCTTGAGCTTTTTCATACTTCATGATTTGTTCATTAAGTTTGAAGAAAGCAGATTGCATAATCGTTGAAACTAATTTTACTTCACCGATTTCTTTCGCTAATTTATAAGCGTCGATGATGAATAACTTAGCTTCTTTTTTAGCTAATATTTTCTTAACTTTATCTGGTAAATAACTTTCGATTTCATCAGCGGTCTTTGTAGTAGAAAGTAAGAATCTACCACCTTTTCTGATACCTTTAATAAGATCGAATCTAGTTAAATAACTTTCTTGTGAACATGATACGAAATGAGGATGGTTAACTAAGTAAGTTGAACGAATTGGATTTTTACCAAAACGTAAATGCATTCTTGTAACGCCACCGCTCTTCTTAGAATCGTAAGATGCATATGCTTGACCATAAAGATCAGTATAATCACCAATTATCTTAGAAATGTTCTTAACAGCACCAACTGTACCATCACTACCTAAACCAAAGAATAATAATTCTGTTGTATCAGGATCAGTAACGTCTGTAGTATCTGTTTCTTCTAAACTTGAATGTAAAACATCATCAACGATACCAATTGTAAAGTTGCTCTTCATTTCATTTTTAAGGTTGTTATAAACCGCAAAGATTTGTGATGGAGTAGTATCTTTTGAAGACAATCCATAACGTCCACCGATGATTGCTGGTTGTTTTTCGCGATCATAGAAGATTGATTTAACATCTACGAATAAAGGTTCTCCAGCAGATCCAGCTTCTTTTGTTCTATCCAATACAGCGATTCTTTCAACTGTAGAAGGTAATACGTTAAAGAAGTATTTGGTTGAGAAAGGACGGTATAAGTGAACAGAAATCAAACCAACTTTTTCGCCTTTTTCTAATAAATTATCAATAACCTCTTTAATAGTTTCAGTAACTGAACCCATAGCAATGATAATATCAGTAGCGTCTTTAGCACCATAGTAATTGAATGGTTTATATTCTCTTCCTGTTTCTTTAGAAATTTCTTCCATGTAAGAATTTACTACATCAGGAATTGGTAAATAGAATTGTTCTTGAACTTCTTTTGCTTGGAAATAAACGTCATCATTTTGAGCAGTACCCATTGTTTTAGGTTTACCTGAATTCAAAGCTCTAGCTCTAAATTTTTTAACTGCTTCTTTATCTAGTAGTCTGTCAAAAACATCATAAGGCATAACTTCGATTTTATTTACTTCATGAGAAGTTCTAAACCCATCGAAGAAATGTAAGAAAGGAATATTTGATTTGATAGCTGCTAAATGAGCGATACCAGCAAGGTCCATAGTTTCTTGAACTGAGCCAGAAGCTAGCATTGCAAAACCTGTCATTCTTGCTGCATAAATATCTTGATGATCCCCGAAAATTGACAATGCATGTGCGGCGATTGAACGCGCTGCTACATGGATAACTCCTGGTAATAATTCCCCAGCAATTTTGTACATGTTAGGAATCTTTAGCAATAACCCTTGTGATGCGGTATAAGTCGTTGTCAAAGCCCCAGCCATTAACGAACCATGAACAGTAGCCGCAGCTCCTGCTTCTGATTGCATCTCTACAACCTTCACAGGCATTCCGAAAAGATTCTTCTTTCCTTCTGCCGCCCATTGGTCAACGTATTCTGGAATTGGAGATGACGGTGTAATTGGATAAATACCCGCAACTTCTGTAAATGCATATGATGCATAAGCAGCTGCTTGGTTTCCATCCATTGACTGATAAACTTTCTTTGTTGTCATAAACAACCTCCTATATATATTTTGCTGATAGTTATTCAGCACATAATCGTTCATCTTATTATAACTTAAAACAGACTTAAAAACAATTGCAATTTTTGCTTATTTTGTTCACAAAAAAAAAGTGAGAAATCATTCAATAATGATTTCTTCACTAGGTTCATTTTGTTTGGCTGCAATCAATTTGTAAAGCGAAATATCAACGCCTTGGTCATAAAAAGCTCGTTTGTATGCGTTTAATGCCAAGTGCTCTAAGTTACATTCTCTCGATAGATGAGCTAATACAATATACTTAGTATTTTCACCAGCTAGATTAAGTAAAAGATTTGCGCTGTCATCATTCGACAAATGCCCTTGATCATCTAAAATCCTTCGCTTAAGTTGCCAAGGTCTTGAACTTTCAAGAAGCATCTCAACTTCGTGATTGCTTTCGATAATATAGCAATCAGCATTTCGTAAATTTTCATATTGTTTAATTGGGAAATATCCCGTATCGGTCACATAAACTAACGATCTATTATTCTCAATGAATCGATATCCTAACGGTTGAGCTGCATCATGATAAATTGCAAAAGGTAAAACTTTAAAATCAAATAATTCCAAAGTTTCATTTTCTTTAACAATCATGAACAAATCATTATCAATATCACCATAATAGCGTTTGTCCAAAGCGTTGTATGTGCCTTCACTTAGCACTATTTTCATCTTATGATTCTTTGCCAATACCCTTAAACCGGCAACGTGATCTGCGTGTTCATGGGTAATAAAAACAGCATCCAATTCATTTAAATCTTTATTCTTCTCTTTTAATCTATATACCAATTGACGGTAACTTAAACCACAGTCAATCAATATTTTTGAATTCCCTATTTCTATGTAAGTAGCATTAGCGGCTGAGCCGCTAGCTAAGACAATTGCTTTCATTCTTCATCCTTCATTTCTTCTTTAAGCTTTTCTTTCATCTCTTCAATTAACTGTAGTTTTTCTTGTTCCAACTCAGCTTCTTTTTTCTTAGATAATAGTTTAATTATATTCCTAAATTCAATAACTCCAATTAGTAAAAATACAATTGTAATTAATGCAAAGAGCATATTAATACTATTAACAAACACGACTTCATATATAGAGCCTAAAAATCCAGATTTTGATACATATTTACCAATGATTAAATCTTGAGAAAAGTTAACTTCCCAATCTTCAGAATCAAAATTATTGTCCCCCTTAGTCGTTATTAAACCCGTTATCGGATCAATGTATTCGATTCTGTGGGTTATAATAAGTTCTTGTTGATCAGGTCTTCTAAAACTTATTATGTCTCCTTCAAAAAACTCTTCCTCATTAGTATCAATAAAGATTAAATCTCCCGCCATTATCGTATCTTCCATTGAAGGAGTCACTACATAAAGAATCGCACGATTAAAAACACTTGGAATCTCTTTATTTTTTAAAGAAATTCCCAAGTGAACCATCATTATCATTGCGAGTGCAATAAAAACAAAGGGAAGAAAATAAAATATTTTTTTCAAAATTACTTTCATGTGAAATTCTCCTCATAAAAAACGAAGTATTTAAACTCCGTTTTTATCAGTTACATTGTTCCTGTGTAAATCATTGTAGTCAGAGGTGACCAAAGACCTTCTAAATCTGTAGTAATTTCAATGATGATACTTATTGAAATATCACTATTTGCATACTCGTTACTAACTTTGAACCCATCATAACTTATAGAAGTTATTATTGTATTTGGTATGGAATCTTCTAACTGACCATCAAAATACCAGTAACCATCAGTTTCATAAAAGAAGTTTGCATTCATTGAAACTGCTAGATGTTCATCTCCAGGAACGTTTTCATAATTCTTAATAACTGGAGTAGCTATAGAATACGTATAATTTAAATTATCATAAGTTACATCTATTCGAGTGTACTCAACTTTTATCCTCAAGTATAAATCTTCCGGGGAATAATTAGTGATTGTAATACTTTCACTAATAACATTTAGTTCAGGATATATAACGCTACCGGCTATAAAATCTCCTCCTAAATCATATACTATTCCACTCGCGCTTCCTCCAAAAGGATCTACTGAGGATTGAGTGTTCAATAAATACCAAGCAAAAGAGGTAATTACAAACAAAAAT
>PGXI01000073.1 GCA_002839125.1 Tenericutes bacterium HGW-Tenericutes-5 | reverse complement strand
GCGTAAAGCGTTTTTTCATTTTAATCACCTCTTTATTTCTCATTTATTTTGCTGTTGTCTTGCGCGTTCAGCTTTTTCTAATAACTCCATCGCGCGGTTAATCTTCTTCTTTTTAGCCAATCTTTCTTGAGCTAATTGTTTCTTTCTTTGAAGTTCTAATCTTCTTTCTTCAGCTTTTCTTGCATCTTTTTCAGCTTTAATTTTTGCTAAACGATTTTTTAATTCGTCTTTGTAATTATTTAGATGTAGCGTAGCTAAAGCTTTTTCAGTTTCGATATCTTTCAAGTTTTCTCGTTTTATTTTTTCAATATCACGGTAAACTTTTACAATTTCATTTTGGATTTCAATCTTCTTATTTAAATCTTTTTCATCTTCAGGATTATAAGTATAATTTATAAAATCTTGGAATGCTCCATCAGCTATTTCCAATAATTTCTTATGGATGATTTCAATACTTTTGTCTTTAGGGATTCCCGCTTCGATTAAAGTATTATATCTTTCAATATTGTCTTTTTTGATTTGCTCTAAGAAATATTGATTAAGAGTTTCGTCTTTAAAGATATATTCTCCTGATTCGAGATACTTATCCTGTTCAACATTTTCTAAAACCTTAGCGGCTTTAACCTTACGATATGTAAATGGATGTTCATGTGAAAGGGCAAACTCTTCAATTTGATTATTGGCTACTGTCGCATATAGAACCATCATTGTGTTTTCTATTTGTCTAATGTATTCTTCATCAAATTGAACATTTCTTTCCAAGACATCTACTTCATAACCAACTCTATCTACTGTATCGAGGAATAACCATAAGTCATAACATTGAGAGAACTCAATGTTCTTCATGATAATATTGGTTTTCATAATCGGTGGTCTTACTGGGGCAAAACTTGACATTGCACGCATGAATTTTGAATTTTTATAATTACTCATCATGTCTCTTAAATTTTTCATGCGATCAAATAATTCTTGGTTTTTCTTACAAACTGCATCGTCAAGCATATTACGTTTGATTTTTAAAGTAATATCAAAATCAATGTTTGCACCTAAGTATTCAACAGTTGAATTAACCTTTAAGAAATTAACGTATTCAGTGTTCATCTTATGATTAATCAATCTGAATCTTATTTCGATAAATGTGTAAATTTTATCAACCAATGTCATTAGGAAGCGGTTTTCATAAGTTCCAAGCTCTTGTTCGGAAAAAGTGGTTAAAAGCTTTGTAGGCTGAATTTCACCCTTCCTATTAGTCTTTTTAATTAACTGTGTGTTTGCGGCTAAATGTCTAATAGTATTTGAGTCAATCTTCTTAGCTCTTTCAACCGGTACTACTTCTGAAACCTTTTTCAAGGTTTCTTTAGGCGAACGCATCAACTTATCGATGATAGGGATAATACCTTCAATATTTTTCAACCAACTGTCATCGAATATTCTTCTTTCACGACGTTCTTTTTGATATAGTTCCAACTTTGAACTTTCAATCAGGTTTAAATACTGCTTGGCAAAATCATCTAAACGATTGACACCTTCAAAGGTTGTGTTAATTTTCTTATAGTAACGTTTAGCGGTTCCTTCTTCCATAAAAAACCTCCTAAACTAGTTTCTGTAGGTTTTTAATGAAACCAACTGATTCTTCAAAAGCGTTTTTACCGAATATTTTCTTGATTTGATTAATTAATTCTGTTAATTCGCTTTGTAAGAATGCTAAGTTTAAACTTTCAAATTTACGTAAAACCTTATAAGCAAAAATATAATCTAATGCATCAAGTTCAGTTCCTCCACAAGCAACATAAACAGGGACAAACTTATAAACTTGAGTCATGATTCTGTTACCAAAAGCGATACGGAAATGAGCTTGGATATATTTATCTAAAATTTTGAAGTTATTAAGTGTTTCTTCACTTATTGGGAACTTGTAGAAGGCTTCATCAAACAATTCTTGTAAGTAAGCACTAGACATATGAATTGGTTTAGTTTCAGGTGCTTGGAAATATTCACCTTTACTATCAAATTCTAGAGAAATCGCACGGTCATAAACTTTATCTGTAATTGTAAATGTTGAGTCATCCTTATTGGCTGTACCAACAAACCAAATGTTGAGTGGTACAGTTATCTTTCCATTGATAACTTTTAATGGATCAGACGGTTTAGAATCTGGAACTAAGTCTATTTTCCATTCGTTTGGATCTGGCATTTCCATTATTGATAAGAATTCAGCGAAGTAATATTCAATTCTCGCTAAGTTCATTTCATCAAGAACAATTAGTGTAACATCTTTTCTATAGATAGCTTCGTATAACGACTTTAAAAAGTCTGTTTCATTAAATCTTTTAGTAAACTCGTTTAAATACCCAAGAATTTCAGCACGGTCACGCCACGCTGGTTGAACAGATATCATTGAAGCTGGATTATCAAAGAACTTACCCATAGCATAAGGCAGAGAAGTTTTCCCTGTCCCAGAGATACCTTCTAGGATAATAATCTTAGAAGCTGCCATACCGGCAAAGAAGTATGAAACCATTCTTGGTGTGTAATATAGTTTTAATTGTGATGCGGCAAAGTTGACAAATCTTGTGACTAACTCCGGTAAAGCGACATAATCACTATCTTCCATGTAGATATGTGTATCTTTACCAGCATATTCTTTATCTACAGCAATTAATTTAACGAATCTTGAAGGTCCGACTGGAGCAGTTGGTTGTGGTGCATCAGATGAACCTGAAGCAACCATAGCGGCTGATGAACTTAGTGGACCTGAACCGCTATAAGCGGGTTGCATTCCACCAGATGTTTTTGAGTAATATACTTCACCAGTTTCTCCAGATCTAGCATTGATTCCTAATTGCGATACTTTCATAGCTAAAATTTGGTTCTTTTCATCGATAAGATCGATTACTTTTTCGTTTAACCCAGCGATTTCTTCGATGAGCTCATTCTTTTCAATTTCGATTCTTCTAAATGAGAAATATTTCTTAATCCATAAATAAATACGTAAAACTAAAAAAATGATTAGGGAAAAATTGAGCACAGCGGCTACAACTACCATAATCCAAGATAAAGTATTAAATTCATACAAAACAGAATCTTCTATTAAAAGATTCCAATAATCAACGATATTTTCAAATAAACGTTTTATTATATTATTCCAAATAGCTTCCCTAAAAAAGAAAACTATGTCGTACCATATTTCAACAAAAAGGTCAACGTAAAACGCTGAAAATTCTTTCATTAATGCTATCCCCCACAAAAGTCCAGGCGCAGTAAAGAATTTTAGTCTTGTTGATCTTTATTATCCTTCTCCGCCTTTAATTGTGCTTCCGCTTCTAGTTGTGCTCTTGCGGCAGCTAAAGCCTCTTCTTGCATTTTAACTCTGTCTTCTTTACTTTTTTGTACATTGTATTCAGCGTAAACTTTCATGAATTTGATAACTTCGTAAACTAATAAAGCTAAGCATGGGACAACTATAAATAGGAAGAAACCAAGACTAGATTTTAAAAAATTAGTGAACCCATCAACAAATGTACCAAATCCTGACCAAGCTTTACCAGTCCATTGTCCGTAAATCTCTGTTTCAAGAATTAGTCTAGGATCAGGGTCAGCATTTGCTTCCCCTTTTGTTTCAAATCTCCAAACACTTGTTGATTTATCAATTGAGATAATTTTATGTGTATTATAATAAGTTACAACACCATCATCTGTAACCATAAAATCTTGATAAGTTATTATATCTCCTGGTAATAAATCTCTAGTACTTATATCAGTATTTACAAATATTAAATCTCCTTCTTCAAAAGTAGGTGACATTGATCCTGATTGAACAGACATGGAGGTTACACCTAAAAAAGAAATTGAATTCCCATCCTTTTTTGAAAAAAGACCAAATATTGCATATACAAAAACAATAAATAAAACAACGTAAAAAGTAATATTAAGTATTTTTTTTACTTTGTTATTTTTTATCAATGTTGATTCTCCCATTTATTTCACTCCTCATTTAAGTAATAAAAGATTTACATCTTACTATTATATAGCAAAAAAATCTTTTTTTCACTATAAAAATGAGAAATGGCCAAAAAAAGTTACACTTCTAAACAAAAAGCATCAAAAATAATCATTTCCCGTTTAAGGGAACACAACTTAGGACTAGCCTAAGTTGTGTTAGATACTTTTAAATATTTTATACTTCTTTGTACTTGAACCCAAATGAAACTTGGAATGTAGCTAAGATAATGTCATTTGAAGCTTGAGAATCCCAACCTTCAATATAAATTAACACATTTACTAAAGTTGGAACGTTAAAGTTAACAGTATATAAATCTGTGCTACTTGTAGTAGTATTGACAGTAAATCCAGTTTGATCAGGGGCTATATTATTTGCTGGAACTGTATCATCATATCCATCCATACCTTCTATAAATGTGAACCCATAATCTGCATCATTTCCAAACAAATACATTGTTCCTTCACCAGTTGCGGTACCACCGCCATGGTCTGAGTCATCTAACCATACTGCTAATCTAACAGCATTCTCAACAAATTCTTGTTCAGTGGTATTATCACCAATACCAACTGCATCAATAGCAAAATCATTTAGTTGAATGACTTTAGCATCTTCAGATTGAGATAGAATCCAAAATTCTAAATGAATATATTGACCGTTATAATCATTTGCAGTAGCAGCTGCGTATGTTCTATTATTAATATTTGGCAAATATGACATTCTATCTGTACCTGGTACTAATACTGTGCTTGGTTGAAGTCTCCATGGTGTATTCACGTCGTCTTGAAGATATCCAGCAGCTATTAAGTCAGCAACTTCGATATATGTCTTATAGTTTGAAGCATCTTGTAAATAAGTTAATGTTTCTTCTGCACCACCTGTTGCTACTCTTAACAACAAGTTGTCTGCTGCTGTTACATTCAACTCCATAGTTTCAATGTTTGTAGAAGAACTAACTGTAAACCATGCATAAGTTGAACCAATTGTTGCGATAAACGCAAATAGTAATACGATTCCTGAAAGAATCACTTTGTTTCTTAAACTTTTCATATTTTTCTCCTTTATTTTTCTTTATATTTTTAATTTTTTATCTTTGTAAAAATTAAAACTCATCTTCATATACCTTGATAACAGAGAACTTCATATCTAACTTAACTCCGCCACCGAAGATATCATTAGTGTGATCTTTGTCAACACCTTCATACCACACGATAATTGTTACTTTGATTGTTTCTTGTGGTTCAAATTCTGTAAATTCTTGATACATTACTTTATCAATACTGTAAAATTCTTCAGTCAACGGTTCTAACTCACCTGGAGCGTCACCTTTTTCCGATTGGACCTTAGCGTATGTAACTCCAACACCATCAATTATTACTCTAACTCTAATCGCTTCTTCAGCACCTTTTAGAGCGGATAAGATATTGATAGTTGCGCTAATATCTAATTTATAATCGCCTGCGTTCTCAACGTAGAATGTATGAGCAATGTATGAGAAACTATTGTGTGGTCCATCAATGCCTGTCATTTCCTCATCATTTGGTATACAAACTTCCATACCTTGTGAACCGTCATAATACTCAGTCCCGCATAATCCAGTCATTCCTTGATTGTCATCCACTTTTGCGGAAACAATCCTTGTTTTATACTGCTTTGTATCAGCGTATTCATACATGCTTATGCCGGCTTCTTTCGCTGTACCGTCAATACTGAAAGTGAAATTACCTACAAGAGTTCCATAATATGATACTGCGAAAATCATAAACACTAATACTGCACTTACTACAATTCCCAACCGACTTGCTTTGGCAATTTTAGCCGCTTTTGAGGCATTTACAATATGAACTGCTAATTTAGTCTTTTGACTCATACCGCAAACGAATCCCCCCAATCTTTTCTAAGACTTGGCTTTATTATACTAAAAAAGCCATCACCTTGTCGAGTACATTTTCTAAATTAGGGCTAATTTGTGCCCTAAGAATTAAAAAATGCCCTCATCTTCACAGATAACGGCAACTGGCTACCATCTTTCGAAGGCCCTATAGCTTTGCGTCACTAACTTTCGCTAGTTTTGCTATTTACACCTAGATTATATTATAGTCAAGTTAGTTTGTCAAGTATATAGTGTTAAAATAGTGTTTTTTTCTTCTCAATATAGGGATGCTAGCTCCGACTATTAATGTTTGAAAGCATCCCTATATTATAAGGAGAAAATGTTCATTAAGAAAACTATTCGATAAAATCTAAAATAGTTTTCGTCAATTCATCGATTTTATCAACCAATGGATTATGTCCACATTGATCAAACTTAACATATGTTGATTGATTTTCTAATGCTTTAATATTATCTAAAATCATGAATTCAGGAACTGTTTTATCATGACTTCCCCAGATATGAAGTACTGGTGCTTTAATATGAGATATCGTATCATCACCATTTTTATAGAAGTTATGATCTTTACCCATGTTTAAATTAGCTAATGCCCAATCAACATCAACCAAGTTTCTTTGTTTTAAAGAATCAGTCAGATAGATTTTGTTTGCTTCTTCGGTTGGTTTTGAATATGTATAAATAGTAAGGTCAAATATATACTTAATAAAATCAAAGTTATTATTTTTTAATGCATCTAGTAAAGGTTTAACTTGTACTGGATCAGTTGCCATCTCATCTTTAGATGTATAAACCTCTCCAATCTTCATTTGACCTTTCTCATCTTTTTTGAATACTGGATAGCCTTTATGAGTAGTTGAGTTCATCAAGATTAATTTATTGACTCTTTCTTTATAATGAGCCGCAAGTTCCATTACAACACCACCACCTAAGGACCAACCTAAGATGTCAGCTTTTTCAATATTAAGTTCATCCATGAATTTAACTAAATCATCAGCTAAATCTTTTAATGAAGAAACTTTCTTATTGTAACTAGAATCACCAAACCCTCTCATATCAGGAGCGAAGACATGAATATCTTCCGGTAATTTCTCTAAGAGTGGTAAATAATATACTCCAGAAGAAAAGTTACCATGAACTAAAATTAAATATTTTTCGCCATGACCTTTTTCTAAATAAGCAATTGTTTCCTTATTTCTTAATTTAATAAACTTTTTTTCCATTTAAAGCACCTTTCTATTATATTTTATATTCAATATCTTTAATTAAGAAGAATCCTGTAATCAAAGTAGTAAACATAACTGGATTTTCATACATTGAAGCGTGTCCTACTTCAGGGATAATTACCCACTTAGAATTCTTAATATT
>PGXI01000072.1 GCA_002839125.1 Tenericutes bacterium HGW-Tenericutes-5 | reverse complement strand
TTGTGTATCTTTCATGAAATCTTTTATTGGTTTCATACTTACCGATCTCCTTCGTTTTCTTTTAGGTAGTCTTCTAGCCAATCAGGCGCTACATCTGGTCGTGATGATTTGCGGTATTGAGGTTTGTCTTTAACGCTATCAAGATGTTTTATATAATCAAGAGCTAACTCGACTGTATCAATTTTATCACGTTTCCAACCCATACCAACCTTTTGAATATACTGATAGCTAGGTAGGTTATTCCCTTTTGTTTTAGCGATATATGCAAGTAAAACATTAACAACACCAGATTCAAGACCGACTTCGCCAATAAGGCGTTCAACGTGTCTTAAATCTGCAGAGGAAACTAATCCATCACCTAATTCAGCTAATAAATCTTTTGGTGATATTGACTTGAAATACTCTGTGATGTTATCAGTATCAACTGGTTTGGATTGAACCTCTTCTTTGTTTGGATCAATTGATTCAATATGATAATTGGATCTCGCGATTTTAGCTAAAACTTCAATATTAACATTATTGAACTCGTCTAATGATTTAATGAAGATATCTACCATCATTATTTCATCTAAACCATAAACATAACTAAGTTGTTCGATTTTCGCTTTAATTGCTTCTGTAATATTTTCATAGTTATAAACTTCAGGATTAATAGTTTCAGAAAACAAACGCCAGTTAAAGTTGTAATTTGTCAACTTAGCGAAACTCTTGGTTTTGTTTGCGACTAAGTCGCTTTCATATTCATTATCAACAGTTTCTAAAGCAGGAAAAACTTCATTGAATGCTTTAGAAATATTGTATTTTTGTTTTTTATTTGGAGCTTTAACTTTAAATACCTTAAGTAATTTTTTGAATCTAGTTTTGGTTATTGACGCGATTAGGTATTCGCCAAGAATACCGTCGTTAATAAAACTTCTAGCACTTAAAGGAAGTTTGATTTCATAGGTGAAATTGTCATTAGCAAAAAAAGTGATTAACAACCCAATCGCTTCTAATTTAAATCTCTCTTGTTCAATTTCTGATACTTTCATGCCCATTAATGATTCTAAGTCAGAATGAAGGTATTCGTCAGAGATGAAATCTTGACGGTTCATCAGGTTCATTAAAGTCATATATAAAGTAAATGCGCTTTGACCGATTATTGGTTGATAAAGTAAAGTTAGAACTTGATAATCTATCTCAGAACATAAACCTTCACCAGAGACAATAAAAGTATCGCTTCTTCTAAGTGTTTCCAATGATTCCTCCTATGGATGTAAAGATACACCTTTAAATCTTAATAATTCTTTTAACTTTGCATAGTAGAATAAAACCTTTTTTCTAGGTCTATTATATCCAAATCCAGTGAACCAATTCACTTTAAAATCAATGCCGATTTCTACAGGCGTAATTTCGGATAGTATAACGATTATATCATATCCGCTACCTAACATATAGATTTCTTTGTGAACTTTATCAATATTTTTTATTTCCATATGGTCTTCAGTAGCTAAAGTCTTAAGAGCTTCTAAAACTTGAGTGAAATTATTGCGGTAGTAATTCGTTCTTAGTTGAGGATCACGATGAAGTTCTCTCGTTTCAACAGTATTAGCGAAAAAGGTTTTAAGTGACATTTTTATTCTCCTTAATTTTTTTAAAGATTTCATTGAATTGCTCGAGCGTATATTCTCTTTCCTTTGAATTATCGATGACATAATCACTAATTTTGCATTTCTCGGAAAGTGGCATTTGCGAACTGATTCTTTTTAAAGCTTCTTCTTCAGATAGATTATTTCGCTTTATTAATCTTTCAATCTGAATAATTTCATCAACATATACACAGATAATCACATCACAGAAATCTTCCATTTTAGCTTCAAACAAGAGTGGGATATCTAACACGACAAAGTCTTCTGTTTTAGCCAATTTTTTGAGTTGTTCTGTGAAAACTCGAATAACATATGGATGTGCTATTCGATTTAGTGTCTTCAATTTCTTTTGGTCATTAAAAACAATCTCACCTAATTGTTTTAAAGTGAAATCTTCTAACTGAAAAGTTTTCTTAATTTCATTATACAATATCTTATTGGTTTTTAGTAGATTTTTATAGATTTTGTCTGCGTCTAAAATCACAATATCCTGTTCTTCAAAATAACTACTCACCAATGATTTTCCAGAAGCTATGCCTCCAGTTAAACCGATTCTTATCATAGTTTTTTTAACTTCTGACAGTTTGGACAGAAGTAAGTACCTCTCCCCCCTACTCTAATTTTTTCAATTGTAGTGTTACAGACTGAACATGGTTTACCAACTAAAGTATGTACCTTTAGTTCGTTTTGAAATCTTCCGTCAACTCCAAAACTTGATTGGTAAGTTCTAATCGTAGTACCTCCCAAAGAAATTGCTTTGTCTAATACTACTTTGGCATTGATTAGTAAGTTTTTAACTTCATCCTTGGTTAAGTTGTACGCTAATTCTTGAGGATGAATTTTAGAACGGAATAAGGTTTCATCTACATAGATATTGCCTAATCCTGTAATAACTGATTGGTCTAGTAATACTGATTTAATTGGTCTTTTGGCGTTTTTGAACCTTGGATAAATCTTATTAACGTCAATATTTGGATCATTTGCTTCAAATCCAAGTTTGCTTAAAGACAAAGAATTAAAAACTTCATTCTTTTCCACTAATTCCATCGTTCCAAATTTTCTTACGTCATGATAGGATAAAAACTTACCGTCATCAAGCTTAAAAATTACATGCTCATGTTTTGTGAACTGATCAGGTCTTTCTCTTAAATAATACTTACCTTCCATTCGAAGGTGGCTTATCATGGAAATGTCAGTTAGTTCAAAGATTAAATATTTACCATATCGTTTAATATCTAGGAATTCTTGATTAATCATCTTTGCTTTAAAACTTACTAAGTCTGTTTTTATTATATTTGGATAAGGTGTGATAATGTCAATTATTTTTCGGCCGATTAAATGGAGTTTTAATGTCTCTTTTACGGTTTCGACTTCTGGTAGTTCAGGCATTTATTTCACCTCAAAAAGATTCTTTCCACTAGCGTAATTAGCTACTAGTTTGGTTTTGAACTTGATTGCATTTTCCATTGTTTCTTTGGTAATTTCAATTACTTTTTCTAGTTCGTCTGGATAAACATCCAAAACAACTTCATCATGGATTTGTAAGATGATTTCTGATTTTATTTTAAACTTATCAAAATTTTCTTTGATTTTAACCATTGCGACTTTTAGGATGTCTGCGGCAGTCCCTTGGATTGGTGCGTTCATCGCAATTCTCTTACCAAATTGTCTAGTCATGTAGTTCTTTGAACTTAATTCTGGTATATAAGCTTTACGGTTAAATAGCGTTTTTACGTAGCCATTTTGTTCTGCAAATTCAATTTGTTTATCCATGTAAGTTTTTATCTCTGGATATGTAGCAAAGTAATTGTTTATAAACCTTTCAGCTTCCTTAGGTGTAATATTTAAATCTTCTGATAAACCCCAAGCTGTTTTGCCATAAATAATACTGAAATTAATCGCTTTCGCTATTGAACGTTCGTAGTCGGAGATTTTCTCTTTACCAAAGATTTTCTTAGCTGTTTCGTAGTGAATATCAAGATTGTTTTCAAAAGCTGTTTGAAGATTTTTAATGTCAGCTAATTCACAAACTACTCTAAGTTCAATTTGTGAATAGTCAAAAGACAAGAGATAATTATCTTTACTGGAGATAAAAACTTTTCTTAACTCTTTGCCTTCTTCAGTTTTTACGGGAATGTTTTGTAAGTTTGGCTCCTTAGAGGATAATCTACCGGTTTTAGTTAAGGCTTGTTGGTAAATAGTGTGAATCTTTGAGTCGTTCTTTAATTTTAGAGCTTCTTTAAGTCCTAGATAATATGTAGAATACAATTTTGAGTAAGTTCTATAAGAAATTATTTCATTTATTATTGGATGAAAATTCTTTAGTTTTGTTAGGACGGAAATATCCGTTGAATAACCACTCTTTGTTTTTTTGTTTGTCGGCAGATTAAGATTGTCAAATAAAACTTCACCCAATTGCTTAGGACTGTTGATATTAAAATCTGTTCCGGCTAAATCATGGATGTAAGTCTCAAGTGACTTAATTTTTTTATCTAAATCATCACCAAATTCATTTAAAATGGTTTGATCAATTAAAATTCCCTTATACTCCATATCGGATAATAGAATCGCTAAAGGTATTTCAACTTCATTAAGTAATTTAAGAGTTTCTGACTCCTCATTCTTGTCTAGAGCTACTTGGTAAAGATCTTTAATCGCTTTAACCTTTGTGAAAACGTGTTTAATCAACCTTTCATTTTCTGGCATTGCAAATTTAGCACCTTTGCCGTAGATGAATTCATCCGAAATCACTTCGTTATAGTCTAAACTTTGCACGACTAAAGAAAAATCATCTTGTTTAATTGCTGGATTGAGTAAATAAGCTGCCAGCAGCAAATCAAAATCACAGCCATTGAACTCGATATCGTCCCATTTCAAAGCAACCCTTACTTTTTTAAGGTCATAAGTATATTTTTTTATTTTTTTATTTTCAAGAAATTCCGCGAATTTAGGCGAATTTATTGCGGCTTTATATGGTATATAATAGTTGTTATTACCCATTATTAAACCAAACCCTATTTTAGGGTCTGTATGATAGTTTTCGCCAAATATTTCAAGGTGAATAAAGGCATTTTCATATTTTAAATCATCTAATTGCTTAGAAGAATCTAAAATTTCAAATTCATTTTTTGTAACTTTATCATCCTTTTTTAAATTCTTTAAAAAACTGTTGAAATTCATCTTTTGATAAAACTTCGTAAGTTTTTCTACGTCATATCCTTTGTACTCAGTTTTGGATAAATCAATTGAATTATCAAAATCCGTTTTGATTGTAGCTAGATCCTTTGAGAAGAAAGCCACTTCTTTATTATCAACTAATTTTTCTTTAAGTTTACCTTTTATTTCTTCAACTTTATCATATAAATTCTCTAGGGTTTTATACTCAGATAATAACTTAACAGCTGTTTTATCACCAATACCAGGTACACCCGGAATATTATCTGAAGTGTCCCCTACAAGAGCTTTATAATCTGTCACTTGATTTGTTTCAAATCCTAATTTTTCTAGGACATACTCTGGTGTATATATCTCAATCTCTTTTAAACCTTTTCGAGATATCAACTGACTAACGTTTTTATCTAATAATTGAACCAAGTCATGATCATTTGAATAGATCATCACTTCATCAAACTGGTTTTTAAAGTGCTTAGCTGCATAACCGATGATATCATCAGCTTCCATAAATTCTTGTTCATAGTAATAAACACCTAAAGCTTCTAGGTATTCCTTCATATATGGAAACTGTTCTTTTAGCTCTTCTGGTGTATCTCCTCTTGTCCCTTTATAATCTTCAAAGACTTCGTGGCGATGTGTTTTGCCATCAGTATCTAAAGCTACAAGAATATGGGTATATCCATCATCAATTAACTTCGTCATTGCATGCGCAAACCCAAAAATACCATTAGTGTATAGACCTTCTTTGGTTTGCATTAAATTACCGGTATAGGCTGTTGCGTAATATGACCGAAATAAAAGATTACTGGCATCGATCAAAAGTAGTTTTTTCTTCATTGTCTCACCCCTATAAATACACTGATTTATTTTACCATAATAATGAAAAAAATGCACTTGTTCAGTGCATTTTAGTTTGACTTAATATTTTTACTTAAGATTATTAATAAACCTTTTAAAATCAAGGATTCGTCCTTAGTAATCTCTTCATCTAAGTAAGGATAAACGATTTTTGAGTGTCCGCCTGTGATGATTACTTTTAAGTCGTTTCTCTTGGTTTCTAGTTTTATTCTTTTAACCATACCATCTATCATTGAAGCGTGACCATATACTAGCCCCGACTTAATACAATCTACAGAGTTTGTACCAAGAACTTTCTTTGGTGCTTGAAGTTCAACTTGAGGTAGTAAAGAGGTCTGTGAAACCAAAGCATTTTTACTGGTTGTTAATCCAGTAGCAATAACAACACCTTTTAGAACTTTGTTTTCTAGATAAGTAAAAGTTGTTGCTGTACCTAAGTCGATAACTAAGCAAGTTTCTGAATAGATATTGGTTGCACCAACGCTATTTGCGATTAAATCCGCACCAACTTCTTTTGGATTATCAGAGTTAATCTTAATTCCGGTTTTAGTTCCTGTTCCTACAAAAATTGCATCAATATTGAAGTACTCTTGAAAATAATCACGGAATACTTCATTCAATTCAGGAACAACAGAGGAAATAATCACCGATTCACATTCAGTAATCAAACCTCTTAAAACTAATGAATATTCATCACTAGACTTATTCTTTTCGGTGTTTATACGGTAAATCTTATCAACAAATTCTCCGGTTTTGGATAAACCGATGGCAATTGTTGTGTTACCGATGTCAATTGCTATCTTCATTGAAATCATCCTCAGTATAAACTGTTTTATCGGTCTTTAGATACATTGATAATCTTACGACAATGATTCCCCCAATAATAGCAGCCATTCCCATTTCAATTAAGCTTGCCCATGGAACATTTAGAAATACTAGTAAAGTTAAATAAGGAACAAAATCATCTGCCCAAACTCCTGTTCCAAGAACCATTGAATAAGAGGTAAATAACATTGTTAATACCATCAGCGAATGGATAAGTGTCAAAATAAAGAAACTTATTCCGGTTCCGATAAGCTTATTTTTGGTTACTCTAATAAAGAATTGCGTAACATCATAAATAATCAGACCAAAAAGAATTCGCGGTAGTATTGCTACCCAAGGGTAAATAAATAGAGGACTAGAATAAATGAAAGCAGCTATATTGGATATTACTCCAAATGCTAGTCCCAAATAAATACCAAATTTTCTACCAAGTAACGCAGCGCCAATTAAAACTGGAATATGAATAATGGTTGCTTCGATAGTTGGTGCAATCTTGATGAATCCTAATGTTCCTCCTAGACCATTAGGTACCAAGCCTAAAACAGCGACAATTGCAATAAACATTGCTAAAATTGTCATTTGACGTGTTTGCTCACGTTTGGAGATTGTTTTTTTCATAATTTTTCCCTTTCCAAGCCACATTTTTGTGGTCTCATAAGTAATTATTTTATATTTAGTTTTTAAACGTTACTTTTAATCTCTTTAATCTTATCCCAATCAATCTCTTTTAGCATTGCTAAAATTTGCGCCTTTACAGCTTCATAATCATCTTTATGAATAATTGAAGTAGTAGAGTGGATGTATCTTGATGGCATACCGATAGTACAAACTAAAAC
>PGXI01000071.1 GCA_002839125.1 Tenericutes bacterium HGW-Tenericutes-5 | reverse complement strand
ACTGTAAGAATCGAAAGATTAACTGATTTTGGTGCGTTTGCGAAGATTAGTGACCATGTTGATGGATTAATTCATATCTCTGAAGTTTCTCATTATCATGTTAAGAATGTTGAAGAATATTTAACAGTTGGTGAAGAACTTAAAGCTAAGGTTATTAAAGTTAAAGGTAAGAAGATTAGTCTTTCATTAAAAGCTTTACAACCTACTCCTTGGGAGAATTTCTTAGACAACTATAAAGTTGGACAAAAAGTTATGGCTAAAGTAGTTAGAAAAATGCAATTTGGAATGTTAATGGAAGTTGAAAAAGAAGTTGTTGGTTTATTAAGCAGATATGATTATTCATGGAATCCAAGTGAAAATTTAGCTGGTATGGTAGAAGTTGGAAGTGAACTAGAATTAGAAATCACTTCAATCGACAAGAAGAAAAAACAATTTTCTTTATCAAAAAAACATTTAGAGTATAACCCATGGGCAGATTTAAAGTTAAAAACTGGTGAACATGTTAGTGCTACAGTTTTAAGAACTGAAGAAAAAGGCGCGATAGTTAAAGTTGAAGAAGTTGAAGGTTTCTTACCAATCAGTGAAATTTCAACTGAAAGAGTTAATCGTGTTGAAGATGTTTTAAGAGTAGATGATATTATCACAGTTGAAGTGATGGAGTTTTATCCAAAGGATTGGAAATTAACAGTTTCAATCAAGAAGATAGCGGAAAAGAAGAATCGTGCTGAATATGAAAGCAATTTACAAGAAAATGTAAGTGGAAATCAAAGTTTGGCTGATTTGTTTGAACAATATAAAAAATAATAGATAAGTTGGTGGTATTATGTTACCAGTAGTTGCGATTGTTGGCCGTCCTAACGTCGGGAAGTCAACCCTTTTCAACCGCATAGTCGGTGAAAGAAAGTCAATCACTGATGACGCCCCAGGAATAACTAGGGATAGAATTTATGCCGAAGGATCCTGGTTAAATAAGAAATTTACCGTAATTGATACAGGGGGCATCGAGATTAACGATGCACCTTTTTTAACTGAGATTAAAGCTCAAGCAGAAATTGCAATAACTGAAGCTGACGTAATAATTTTTGCGGTTGATGGTAAAAGCGGTCTTTTACCGAGTGATAAAGATGTTATGAATATCCTTTATCAATCTAATAAGCCCGTTATCGTTGCGGTTAATAAAGTTGATACACAGAAGTATCGAGATTCAATTTATGATTTTTATGAATTAGGAGCAACTAAAGTTATGAATATCTCCTCAATTCATGGAATTGGTATTGGTGATTTGCTTGATGAAGTAGTTAGTCATTTTCCTGAGAAAGAATCAATTGATTATAGCGAAGATACCGTTAAGATCTCCGTAATCGGAAGACCAAATGTTGGTAAAAGTTCTTTAACCAATACTTTGCTTGGTTATGAAAGAGTTATCGTTTCCGATATTGAAGGTACTACGACAGATTCGATTGATACACCTTTTACCATTGATGGAGAAAAGTATGTTGTTATCGATACTGCCGGAATGAAAAAACGTGGCAAGATTTATGAGAATATCGATAAATATGCTAATCTAAGAGCGATGCAAGCAATTGACAGAAGTGATATCTGTTTAATGATTTTAGATGCTACAACAGGAATTGTCGCAACTGATAAGAATATTGCGGGATACGCAATTGAAAATAAGAAAGCATTAATTATTGTTGTTAATAAATGGGATGCGATTGAAAAGACTGATAAGACGATGCATGAGTGGGAAGAAATGATTAGGAATGAGTTTAGATTCTTATCCTATATTCCAATTGTCTTTTTATCGGCTAAAACCAAATCAAGAATCCATACATTGTTTCCGATAATTAAGAAAACATTTGAAAACTATAGTAGAAGAGTTTCAACCTCGATTTTAAATGAAGTGATTTCCGAAGCAATGATTATTTCACCACCGAAAGAACATAATCAAAAAATTATTAAAGTTTATTACGCTACCCAAGTGAAGGTGAAATGTCCGACATTTGTATTGTTTGTGAATGATACTAATGCGCTGCATTTCTCGTATTATCGGTTCTTAGAGAACAGGATTAGAGAGAATTTTGACCTTTTTGGGACACCAATTTCGATTATTTTGCGTAATCGTGATTAAAAATTCATAAAAAAAGTTAAAAAAAGTGATTTTTTTCGCTAAATGCCTTGTTTTTTTGGCAATTAGCGTTTATAATTGACCTATCTTTAAAAAGGAGGAAAAAAAGAATATGAACAAATCTGAATTAGTTGCAAGAATAGCAGACTTAGCTGAATTATCAAAGAAAGATGCAGAAGCAGCATTAAACTCAACAGTATTAGCAATCCAAGAAGCATTGGTAAAGGGAGAAAAAGTTGTATTAACAGGTTTCGGTACATTCGAAGTTAAACAACGTAAAGCTAGATCAGGACATGATCCAAGAACTGGCGAAACTATCCACATTCCTTCATTAAATGCTCCAACATTTAAGGCTGGAAAAGTTTTAAAAGAAAAAGTTCGTTAATTCTTTTTAACGATATGGCTGGAAACTTTGTTTTCAGCCTTTTTCATTTTTTAAGGCATAAAAAAAGACTAAAACTTCTATTTAAATAAGTTTTAGTCTTAATATTTTATAGAGAAATTATTCCGTAAATCATTAATACATACATTATCCAGGAGTAAAGGTTGTTTAGCATATGTACGCCACTAGAAACAAGAACATTGCGTCCTGATTTATAGTAAACATATCCTAAAACGATTCCCATTGCCGTATAAGGTATCATTTGAATGTAGTCACCTTGGATATGCATAAAGGCAAATAGTAAAGCAGAGATTAAAATTGTTAGTTTAAACTTCAAGTGCTTTTCAATTAATGTGAATACGACTTTACGGTAAATTATTTCTTCAACAATTGGAACCATTATTCCTATAGAGAAGAAGAGAATTCCTAAATTTAAAGGATTAGCATTGAACATCGATCTAATCGCAACTTCGTTATTAGAGGTTTCAGTTGTTCCAAAGAACATTAGGATAATATTCGCTAAGAAGTTAGCTGCAAACATCATTAGAAAGCCGTAAAACATTTGAGCGATATATTTTTTCGGTTCAGCCTTTATTGCTTCCCAGTTCTTCTTTAAATCGATTTTATCGATGAAGAAGAAGACAACTAGAAGAATTAACGAAAAGACTAAGAAATCAACTGCGTTAAAGATTGCTGGTCTATCGGCGATTACTTCAATATCTAAATCAACTGGAGAATTTTCATAGACACCGCTTATATCAATTGTATAGGTTTCATTAGCTAAAAAGTCGTCAATTATAACCATTTGAGATCCGACTCTTTTGCCGGTTTCATCCAATAGATAGATGTTGAGAGTGAGTCTTGGAATATCTTTAGTGTAATTATTGGTTATAGCACCATCAAATTCAACTAAATATGGGTATAATTCATTGATTTCGGTTGATCCGGTTATATAGTTATCAGATACACTAAATACAATTTCTGTAGTTTCATCAACCGCTTGAACTGCATCTTCAAGGTATGCATACACATTATTTGTTATGGCATAACTTAATAAAACTACTGCATATTGAATAACAATATATAAAGCAAACATTAGAAGCGCTCTTCTTACTTTATGTTGTCTTTCATAAAAATCATCAAAGGAATTGGAACTAACAGTAGTTTTCTCTAAGATAATTTCTTGTTTTACATCCTGTTCTTTATCAAACAAATCATCATAATCATTCATGATTTTATCACCTCGCTATAAGTATTATAAACTAATTAGATAATTTTGTATAGTTTAAAAGGTTGAAATTTTAGTGATGGTTTCATTGACAAACACGCACTTTTTAGTATAATAAGATATGTATAAGAAAGAGAGGAACAACAGATGTCAAAAAAATCATTTGCGGTTATCGGAGTCGGACGTTTCGGACTTGCGCTAATTGAAGAGTTAGTAAAGTTAGAGGCGGATGTCTTAGTTATCGATAAAAACTTCGATAAAATTGAAAAAATCGCTAAAATGGTTACTAATGCTGTATGCCTCGATTCGACTGACATCGAAGCACTTAAAGAAATCGGCATCAATAACTATGATACAGTAATCGTCGCAACAGGAATGAATGTTGATAATTCAATTTTGACAACCTTAATTTTAAAAGATTTAGGGGTTAAAGAAGTATTTGTCAAAGTTCAAAGTGAGTATCACGCTCGTGTTGTTGAAAAACTTGGAGTTAGTCCGGAACATTTAGTTTGGCCGGAACAAGAAACCGGAAAGAGATTAGCTACGATTTTGATCAGTGGTAATTTCTTAGAGTATTTACAATTAGATCAAGATTATTCTTTTATATCAACCAATGTAACCAAGAAAATGATCGGTAAACATCTTTTGGAATTAGATATCAGAAGAAATTTTGGCGTTAATATCGTCGCAGTAAGAAGAAATGAACAAATTATCATTCCAAGTTCACAGACTCCTTTTGAAGAGGGAGACGAAATTCTTTTGGTTGGCCGCAACGATCTTATTGAAAAGTTTACTCAGTGGTTAAAACAAAAGAAGTTTTTAAGTTAAGAAATATTTCTTAACTTTTTTAATACTTATGAAGAAGAAAATTATCCTCGCCAGCAATAATGCTGGAAAAATTAAGGAATATCAAAATGCTTTTAAAACTTTAAATGTTGAGATCTTAAGTTTAAAAGATATTGGTTTAAATATCGATGTTGAAGAAACTGCAATAGATTTTAAAGGTAACGCCTTATTAAAGGCTAAGACTATCTATAATAAAGTAAAAATACCGGTTCTAGCTGACGATTCTGGAATAGTAGTAAAAGCCTTGCCTAATTATTTAGGGGTTAAATCAAAAAGATTTTCTACCTCTGGTAAAGACCTTGACAATAATTATTTGTTACTGGAAATGTTAAAAGATAAAAGTGATAGAAGCGCTCAGTTTGTTTGTGTAATTTGTTTATATATGAGTGATGATGATATCCGATTTTTTGAAGGTATAACAACCGGTAAAATCTTAGAAGAATTTAAAGGTGATGCTGGATTTGGCTATGATCCGTTATTTTTAGTCGATGGTAGCAATAAAACTTATGGAGAAATGACGCTTGATGAAAAACAAATATTTTCACATCGAGGAAAAGCTATAGAGAAGATGGTTAAGTATGGAAGATTTGATTAGAATTTTGATTTTCAGCGATAATCACGGTGATAAAGATAACATCTCTAGGATTATCGATAAAAATCAACCCTTGGACCGAATTATATCATTAGGAGACTCAGAGATGCGAGAAAAAGAACTGACTGATCTCGGGATTTTTGGTGTTAAGGGCAATTATCCATTTGAACCTAAGTTTCCTTATGAATTAGATTATACTTTTTTTAACTGGCGAATCTTATTTGTTCATGGTCATCTTTACCGGGTAAAAAGCGGTTTAACGAAATTATTACAAAAAGCTTATTATGAAAAGTTTGATTTAGTATGTTTCGGTCATACGCACCGAACCTTTTTAGAAGATATAGAAGATATAATCATGCTAAATCCTGGTTCATTGTCAAGTTGGCGTTCAAATGAGAATCCCACTTATGCAATAATTGAACTTAGTGAAGAAAAGTGTGTAATTACAATAAAGAATGTTTTTGAAAACGTAATTAAGCAATATGAAAAGGTCAAAGGAAATGACATTAGAAAATTTAGATAAAATAAAAGAATTTACTGAAAAAAACGAATTCCTAAAACTTTTGCCAGAATTAGAATCTGACAGTTCTAAGTATGTTAAAGTTTTATTTGAATTCGTTAATTTTTTGATACTTTCCAAAGATTATGAAACAATTGTCATGTGTTTAGAATACCCTTTGAAAAATGATTTTATTCAAAAAAGAGAAGATCGACTGGAGATAATTAATAAATTACTAGGAATCCTATTAAAGATCGAAGATTTTTATAAATTAAAAAGTGTCTTGGATTTAAGAAAAGACTTAATTGTTAAAGATAGTGATTTTCTAATGCAAAAGTTCTATATGGCGGTTTGTTATGAAGGTTTAGACGAATTTGATTTAGCTATTGAGACTTTAGTAAGTATTAAAGATAATATCTCTAATGCAAATTTGGTTAACAAGTACTTAAAATTATCAATGTTATCATTAAAAGTTAATGATTTAGAAAAAGCAGAAGAGTATTATAATTTAGCTTTATATTTTGATAAGACAAGAAAAAATACGGCTTTTCTATTAGCTGAATGTGATCTATGGATAGAAAAGAAGAATTATTTAAAAGCTTTAGAAGTTTATGAAGATTATTATATTAAAACGAAGAATAAGTATCGATATTTAGATAGGTATATCAATATCCAAATGGCTTTAAATCAAGAAGCTGAGGGTTATAGTTTCTATAAGAAACATTTTGATATAATGACTAAAGTACTGTCAAAACAATCTAGACTTCAATTCTATGAAGCAGCTTTAAAGTTGGTTAAGAGATTAGAAAATCGCAGTGAAGAAGCTACTTTAGAAGGTTTAATTAAAGATATCAAATCATCTTTAGGCGGTTTTACTGATAACAGTTCATTACTTATTAAGCTTATTGATGAGTTTTATAATATGACCTTCATCCAAAAACGAGATATCATTAGAGCCGTTTTTAAAAGTCTTGATGAAGTGAATGTCTTTAGCAAAATGGTTTATGTCCAACTTGACAGTAAGAAAATTTATCTCAAGCATTTTAGTAAAGGACTACTGCTTGAAAAGGAAATTGAGTGTTTTGAAAATGATAGATCCGTCTATAAAGAAATAAGCGATTTTAAATTTAATGAAGTCTATGTAAAAGACCAATTAAAGACCTTTTCTAACGATCCTTATTTAAACGATAAGACGCAAAATATCTTTGTAAAAGAGGTTGAAGAATTCTCCTATCTTGTTTTTTACTATGAGAGATTTGAGTATTTTAATACGAAGAAATTATTTGATTTAGTTAGTGTTTTGATAAAAAAATTAATTTTGGATATTAATCGTTTTTCTGGGAAAGTCAGACTATTAGATAGTTTGTTAAATGTTTTAAATCAGGAAAGTTATGGAGTTTATGCATTAAGAAATAATAATTTAGAGTTATTAAACCAAGAAGCAAAAAAGCTTTTAGGTATCGATAAAGAATATATTAGCATTGAAGAGTTTCAAAATCGTTTAGTTAAGAATATCTATGTAGATGAGTTGCTAAAAAAAGATGAAATTGTGCTAAAGATCGATTCTTTTGGTATTTCTTTGGTTCGTTTTATCATCTATAGAGATGAATTTGATATCTACTTAGTTGGTAAGAAGGAAGAAATACAGGATAAAAGAAGCAAGTATTTAGAATTTGGTGATTTAAAAAATAGGGTTGTTAAAGATGACAATTCATTAATATTAATCAACTTAAGAGATTATCATGAGTTGTTTAAGGATTATTCGCTAAGTAGATATAATGATTTGTTAAGTAGGATGTATGATGTAATTAAACTTAGTTCAAGAAACTATTTT
>PGXI01000070.1 GCA_002839125.1 Tenericutes bacterium HGW-Tenericutes-5 | reverse complement strand
AATCTTAGAATTTCAGTTTCGATTTCACACGAAAAAGATTATAGTGTTGCTTTTGCGATAATCGAATCTTTAGAATAGACATTTAAAATAAAATAATAGTTGCAAATTATCTAAAAATTAGATAAAATGTTAATACTGAGGTGAAAAAATGGCGACTTATAAAAAGGGATTTAAAAAACAAAATACAGAGATGTTATTATTGAAGACGATTGTAGTTGTAATCGTCTCAGTTATACTACTAGTAGCTATAGCATTTGTTTATAACGCAGTTACAAAATGGCAAGATTACAAGAGTTATGATCAAGTAGAAAATTACGCAGATGTTTTTCAAATGAAAGATGATGCAGATGTTGAACTTGGCGATTATGTGATATATGTTTATTCAGATACATGTTTATCTTGTAAAGAAAACAAGAATGATATTTTAAGATTAGGTAATAAATTAGATGAAAACATATTCTTCTTGTTGAATTCTGCAACGCTGACTACTAAAGACAGTGAAAACAATACTTTACCAGCTTATACAAGTTTCTTAGAAACAATTGGAAAAGATCAAATTCCTACTCCGATGCTAGTTGTAGTAGTTAATGGCAATTTTGAAGAAATTCATGTTGGACCAACCGCTGTAATCAATACATTAACATCAATTGAAGAGGGAACATACGAACCATTCAATGAATAACTAATAAAGAGCCTATGAAAGGCTCTTTTTTTTAGCATTTTTTTGTAATATATGGTAAAATATTCATAAGGACAAGGAGACAAAAATGGAATATATTAATGAAGAACTGATTAAACAAGTCGCCAAAACTCAAGGTATTAGCATTAAACAAGTAGAAACGGTTTTAGAACTTCTAGAGGAAGGAAATACGGTTCCTTTTATTGCTAGATACCGTAAAGAAAAAACCGATTCTTTAGACGAGGAACAAATACGTGCTATTCAAAAAGAATATGAGTATGGCAAGTCGTTGCAGGAAAGAAAAGATGACATTATAAGACTTATTGATGAAAAAGGCATGCTTACAGAGGAACTAGTAAAAGACATTAATGCTTGTGATAAGTTAGTAGATTTGGAAGATATCTATCGACCATTTAAAGAAAAGAAGAAAACCAAGGCAACTGAAGCTATAAAAATGGGCTTAGAGCCTTTAGCTAATGAAATTTTATTATTCCCTAACATTGATAATTTAGATAGTTTGGCTACTCCTTATTTGACGGACGAAGTTAGAACAGTTGAAGATGCTTTACAGGGAGCAAAGTATATTATTGCTGAAATGGTTTCCGATAATGCTGATTATCGTAAATGGATAAGAGATTTTACTTATAAAAATGGAAAAATAGTTACTAAGATAAAGAAAGATGCAGAAGATCAATATCAAACTTATCAAAATTACTATGATTATGAAGAAGCATTATCAACCATTAAGTTATACAGAATTTTAGCAATCAATAGAGCTGAAAAAGAAAAGATTATCACTGTTAAGATAGATGTTGATACTGATGATATATTTAATTACTTAAATAAAAAAGTTATTCAACAAAATAAATCAATTGTTAATGAATTAATTGAAGAATCATATATAGATGCATATAAAAGATTAATCAGCGGTTCAATTTCAAGAGAGATAAGAACTGATTTTACTGATCGCGCTGAAAATCAAGCAATCCATATTTTTTCTGAGAATTTACGTTCATTACTATTGCAACCACCGCTTAAGGGACAAATGGTTCTTGGAGTCGATCCGGCTTTTAGAACAGGTTGTAAATTAGCGGTAATTGATAAGTATGGTAAGTTTATTGATAAGGGTGTTATATATCCTCATGAAGCATATGTTGGCCAAAACGTTAACCCTAAGCAAATTGAAGAAGCTAAAAAATTATTGATAGGTTTTATCGAAAAATATAAAGTAGATATAATCGCAATTGGAAATGGAACTGCATCAAGAGAGACAGAGAGCTTTATTGCATCAATCTTAAAAGACTTAAGTAGACCGGTTAAATATGTTATTGTTAGTGAAGCAGGCGCTTCAGTATATTCCGCTTCTGAACTTGCAAGAGAAGAGTTCCCTGAATTTCAAGTAGAAGAAAGATCGGCAGTATCAATAGCAAGAAGAATGCAAGATCCTTTAAGTGAGTTAGTTAAAATCGATCCTAAGTCAATTGGCGTGGGACAATATCAACATGATGTTACACAATCGAAACTATCTGATTCTTTAGATTTCGTAGTAACTACTGCAGTTAATCGAATCGGAGTTAATGTTAATACCGCTTCCACTTCTTTATTGCAGTACGTATCGGGATTATCAAATAAAGTTGCAAAAAACATAGTTGATAAAAGAGAAACCTATGGGCCTTTTAAAAGTCGCAAGGAATTACTTGACGTACCTAATCTTGGAGCTAAGACTTTTGAACAAGCAATCGGCTTTTTAAGGATATTCAATTCCATTAATCCACTGGATAAAACTCCAATACATCCTGAAAGTTATGATTTAGCATACCGCATTCTTCAATATTTAAACTTAAATGTTGAAGAAATAGGTACTGAAAAATGTAAAAATACTATAAATTCAATAAATAAGAACAAAATTGCCGAATATTTCAATGAAAGTATCATTTTAATTGAAGACATATTAGAAGCTTTTATCTCTCCAACAAGAGATATAAGAGATGATTTCCCACAACCGTTATTAAAGAGTGAACTTCTTTCTTTAGAAGATTTAAAAGTTGATATGGAATTACAAGGCACAGTTAGAAATGTTGTTGATTTCGGAGCTTTTATCGATGTTGGTATTAAAGAAGCTGGATTAGTTCATATTTCTAAGTTAAGCAAATCGTATGTGAAGCATCCTTTAGATGTAGTTAGTGTTGGAGATATTGTTAAGGTTTGGGTTATTAGTGTCGATTTAAATAGAAAAAGACTACAACTTACGATGGTTAATCCAAAAGATAAACCTAGTTTTGTTAATTAGCTTCAGGTTATTGAAAATAAGTTGCTTATAGTAATATAATTAGTATAAGAAATAAAAAGGAGGTTTTTGTTATGGCAAAACCAAAATACGGATATGGCTGGGTAATTAAGTGGGCACTAGCAGCGATTATTTTAGCTGTAGGGATACTATCGAAAATATATGAAGAAGACATTGTGTATGCAGCTACTGGGCTCGCGGTTGTAATTTTTTCTGTTTTCAGAGTATACCCTTTAATGAAAACGCTAAAAACAGAAGTATTAAGAACCATCAATCTTATTGAAATAATTTTTGAATTCATTATCGGTGGATTAATGGTTTATGTGGCATTCTCTGGAAAATCAGATGAAGGAATTTGGGCGGCTTTATATGGATACATGCTAACGTTTTTCCTATTAGCTAGAGGTATTATTTACTTTGTTTCTTTATATTATTTTGATGAGAAAAGTGAATCGGCTAAGTTTTGGATGCATATGTTCTTCATTGGTATCGGCCCTGTTGTTTTAACCTTGACTTTACAAGGAAATGGTACAATTATTTCTACATTAGGGTGGTTATTATTGATTATTGCTATTGGTGGAGGCGTTTATCTTGGATTTGATGGCTATGGTGGATATCGAAAATACCGAGAATATTCAAAGACATTAAATCAACCAAAAACTAAAGTTAAGAACAAAGAAGTGGAAAAAGATTTACCAAAACCTATCGAAGATGAAGTAGAACAACCTGAATCTTACATAAGTTAAAAAATTCTTGACAGTCAGTAAAAAATCTAGTAATATTAAATGGCTGACTGTTGAAATGGAGTAATACTCAAGAGGCCGAAGAGGCGCCCCTGCTAAGGGTGTAGGTCGGGAAACCGGCGCGAGAGTTCGAATCTCTCTTACTCCGCCAGTTAATAAATTAAACACCATTTTTATGGTGTTTTTTTATATCTATTGTAACCGTGTTTAATTAATTATATAATAAAAAAGAGGTGTAATTTATGAATGTTATTGAATGGCTAAAATCTGAAGATTTGTTCACAAAGTATCATGTTGAAAAATATTTATTGGAAAATTATTATTCAGCTAGTAATATCAAAGAAGTTATAAACACCTCAGATTTCGCTAAAACAATTATATCCAGACAAGATTTGAAAACTTCACTTTGGGACGAAGGAATTTATTCTCCAAAATATACTTCAACTCATTATTCTCTACTAATACTATGTGAATTAGGAATAGATTTAAGTGAAACAAGATATCTGAAGACGATTAATATTTTACTAGAAAATATGTGGTATAAAGGCGGTAAGGTTAGTAATTACAGACATCAAGACATGTGTGTTGTAGCAATGATGATAAGAATATGTTCTCAAGCTAAAATGACTGATCAAAGATTGTATGAAATGATTGATTATGTTTTAGAGTATAAAATGAGTGATGGTGGGTGGAATTGTTCTTGGGAGAGAAGACCCTATCCAAAACAATCTTCACTACATACAACCTTGTCAGTTTTAGAAGCTTTTGCGAATCTAAAAGACTTAAACTACAGTTATAGGTTAGATGAAATTAATGAAGGGTGTAAGACGGGATCAGAGTACATTTTAACAAAAAGATTGTTTAAGTCCGTAAGAACCGGAGAAATCATCCATAAAGATATGTTGAAATTTCCATTTCCACATGGCTGGAAATACGATATGTTAAGAGCTTTATATGTTATGGCAAATTTAAATATACCCTATGATGAGAGAATGGAAGATGGTTTGAATAACATTATAAATAGGCTTGACGATTATGGAAGAATTAAAGCAGATAGTTTATCGGTTGGTAAATATTATGGAATTTATCGTAGAGCCAATCAATTATCCCCATTTAATACTTACAGAGTATTATTGGTGCTTAAAAAATATAAATATAGTAATTATTGCAATTTTATAAATAAAAATATGATATAATTTATCAACACAATTGATATTTACGGAGGTTATTATGGTAGAGTTTTTTACAAGTATTAGTCCGGTTTTGGCCGCTTTGATAGGTACTTTTTTTACCTACTCAATGACAGCTATTGGAGCTAGTTTAGTTTTTGTTTTAAAGAATATGAATCAATCCTTTTTAAATGGAATGCTCGGGTTTAGTGCTGGAGTAATGATAGCTGCATCATTTTGGAGTTTATTGAATCCAGGAATTGAGCTAGCCGAAGAAATAGGCATGGTGCCTTGGGTGCCAGCAGTTATTGGTTTTCTAGCCGGTGGGGTATTTCTTATGGCAGTTGATAAATTTCTTCCTCACATGCATGTCGAATCCCATCATGAGGAAGGGCTTCCTAGTAAGTGGAGAAGATCAGTCTTATTAGTGCTATCAATTACGTTGCATAATATTCCCGAAGGTCTAGCAGTGGGTGTAGCTTTTGGTGCAGCAGCTGCAGGTATTCCTGGAGCAACAGTTGGAGCCGCAGTAGCACTCGCAATTGGTATTGGTATTCAAAATTTACCTGAAGGGACAGCGGTTAGTGTTCCTTTACACAGAGAAGGTATGTCCAAGAAAAAGGCTTTTTCTATCGGGCAACTAAGCGGGATTGTTGAACCTATAGCTGGTGTACTTGGGGCGTTATTGGCTCTGACTATGCGAAATATTTTACCTTATGCACTTTCTTTTGCTGCTGGAGCGATGATTTATGTTGTCATAGAGGAATTGATTCCTGAATCACAAATGCTTAAAACAACGAAAATAGCCACCATAGGAGCGATGCTTGGTTTTGCAGTTATGATGTTGCTAGATGTTGCTTTAGGATAACAAAATAATAATTTCATAAAAAAATCCTAGACTGATTTTTCATTAGTCTAGGATATTTTTTTAATATGAGTTCTTCAATATTTCTTCTAATTCATCGACTTCTTCGTCTTCGTTGTTTTCATTCTCATTATCTTGTTCTTCAATTAATGAGTTTTCATCAACTTCTGAAAAAGCTTCTGTTTTCGGTGTTTCTAAAGAAATATCAGCATTTGATTCTTGAACTATTTCAGTAGAAACATCAATATTGATATCATCAACTTCCTCATCTTTGTCTACTAAGGCTATTGTTGAAACTACATGATCTTCAACAAGATTGATAATCTTTACTCCTTGAGTAGCACGTTTAGTAATTGATATTTGATCTATTGGTGTTCTGATAATTATACCTTTGTCAGACACAGCTAATAAGTCTTCGTTACCAACAACGGAAATAAGTTTTGCAAGTTCTCCGTTTTTACTTGTTACGTTGATTGTTTTAACACCTTTTCCACCACGTTTTTGTAGACGGTATTCATCAACATCAGTTCTCTTACCGTAACCCTTTTTGGTAATTGCAAGAATTTGGTTTCGATCTTCAGTCACAGTAGATACTCCGACAACAGACTCACTACTTGATAAACTTATACCTTTTACACCGGCAGCAGTTCTTCCCATCTCTCTAACATCATTTTCATTGAAGCGAATCGCTTTTCCGTTTGATGCGCCAATGATTACATCTCTTTGACCGTCAGTTAAGCGAACTGAGTGTAGGAAATCATCGTCTCTTAATGTTATAGCTCTAATTCCATTAACTCTGATGTTTTGGAAGTTAGATACAGAAGTTCTCTTTACTAAGCCATTCTTAGTTGTAAAGAATAGATAGCCTTCATCAAAATTCTTTAAAGACATTACAGCAGCTAATTCTTCGCCTTCATTTAAATTAAGTAAATTAACTATTGGTAATCCTTTTGAACTTCTTCCGAAATTAGGAACTTTATAACCTTTCATTTTGTAAACGCGACCCATATTGGTAAAGAATAATAAGTAGTCATGCGTTTGAGTAAAAGTAATTGAGTCAATTACATCATCTTCATTAAGGTTAATTCCAGTTTTTCCTCTACCACCACGATTTTGTGAGCGATAGACATCTAAATTCATACGTTTAACGTATCCATTAGTAGTTACAGCGATTATTACATCTTCAATTGGAATTAAATCTTCATCTTCAATATCACTATCTCCGAATGGATCAATATCTGTTCGTCTAGCGTCGCCATATTTCTCTTTCATTTCAATTGCTTCATTGATTAAGATTTGATCTTGCTTACTTTTATCGATTAAAGTTTCTTGTAAGTCTTCTATTGTATCGCTTAAAATCGTAACTTCTTGATCAATCTTTTCTCTTTCTAATCCAGATAATCTTCTTAATTGCATTTGCAAGATTGCTTTAGTTTGAATTTCAGATAAATTGAAAGCCGTCATCAGAAGTGATTCAGTGTCGTCGTAAGACTCTCTAATGATTTTAATTACAGCATCAATATTATCTAAAGCTATTATAAAGCCTTCTAGCAAGTGAAGACGTTGTTGAGCTTTTTCTAAATCGAACTTAGTTTTACGAACTAAGACTTCAACTTGGTGTTCATAATAATACCTAATCATGTCAATAAGGCCTAAAACAACAGGTCTATCATTAACAAGAGCAAGCATGTTAGCACCGAAGGTTGTTTGGAGTTGAGAATTCTTAAGTAGGTTGTTAAGAACAACTTCAGCGTTGGCATCTCTTCTTAATTCGATTACTATCTTCAT
>PGXI01000069.1 GCA_002839125.1 Tenericutes bacterium HGW-Tenericutes-5 | reverse complement strand
AACCAATCTTTATCAGATTGAGATGTTTTTCTCATAGCGAAATAAATTAACAACATAAAAATAAATGGAAATACAATTACAAATATATGTGATACCGTAAACTCATCAGGAATCTCTCCGTAGTAACCAAATAGATTAACTAATAAAGCTTGAGGCATTAAAGCAAACATCGTTATTAAAACAACAAAAACTACTCGATACCATTTTTTGTAGCTGAGTCGCAAACTCTTGTTTTTTACAAGTTGATAAAACAAAATTATCGATAGTCCTAATAATAAAGCATTTTCAATAAAAAACTGTATTGATCTATATGATGCCATCATTACTTCGCCTTCAAAAGCGATTAAGTTATTCTTAAAAAATATAAAATTAAGGAATCCTGAAATCAAACCTAGTACTGCTCCTACCCATTTCACTTCTAAGGAATCAAAGAATGAGTGCAAAACTAAAAGAATGAGGGAAACTATGGTTGTCCATCGAAGCATTATCATGAAAATAGTCATACTTTGCGAAAAAAGCCAAGTGCTAGGAGAGTCAATTGGCGTTTCAATATCATATAATAAAACATTAAAAGTGTTATTAATCTCATCAAATGTAAACAGCCTAAAAAGGTACACTATAAAAAGTAGTACCGATATTATTTTTATAATTTTATTTTTCTTAATTCCATCTTTATATAAAAATGTAAAAGTGATTGCTAAAGCTAGGGTCAAAAACAATATTAAATAGTTCATGTTTTCCTCTGGAAAGATATTTTTGATTTTGTAAGTATTGTTTTCATTATAGCACTAATAATATCAAACGTAAAGCAATTACCTAGGTTCTTAATTTTTATTGTATTAGTTACCTAATACAAATTATCCATATTTTTTATACTCTTCTAATCCTTTTTGAGTCAACAAATACCTCGCATAAGAACTTTTTTGAAACCAACCATAAAAGTTTTTTTGTAAAATCGATTGAGTATTTAATACTCCAGTTTCTTCGATTATGTCCTTCGGGGATAAACCTGGTTTGTCCGCTAACAAACAAGCAATCTTAATCACGTTTTGCTTATAAACAGTCATTCTTTTGCCTCTTGACCCACCCTTATTTGGATCGCTATTAAGGTTATTGAAAGTATTGAGAAGTTTTTCTTTTCTTCGTTTATTTAATGATTTTGACTTATTGAAATCATAATGATTGGGTTCAAAAACAATTTCTACTCTATTCTCATCGATAACTAATAAACCTAAATTTAGTCTTTTTAGTAATAGATGAAAGTGTTTAACTGAACTTCGATGAGATTTATAAGAGTTTTTTGGAATCGCCAAAAAAACATTATCTACAAGTTTTTGTCTTTCAATTACTTGATAGATAAGTTTAAGACTAATTTTAACTTTTAATTCAATCGCTATAGTTATATCTTCTTTGATTGCTAATATATCGATGTCATTAATTTCAGCTTTTACTGTATAACCCTGATTCTCAAAAAAAGATTTAACTGGCTGATAAAGATCAGTTTCTAACATTGTTACCCCTCTTTATACATCTACATTATATATCTTCTTGAACTCATTTTTCATTCCGATTGGGAAAATAATGATTGCTGATAATGAAACAACTGATGCAAGTAAGATGATGAAGCGATATTCAAGACCAGAATACTCTGCAATCAAACCTATTGTTAATGTGCCGAGAATAGTACCGATATTCCACAACATCTGTTGAGTAGAATTTATTCTACCTCTAATATGACTAGGAAGATAGGTTTGAGTAGCACTCATTCTAATATTGAAACTAGTAACTGATAATAACCCAACAATAAAACTTACAATGACCATCATAATATAAGGCATATATAAAAGAGTCGCTCCAAGCACTTCTACCGTTATATATACACTGACTGCTATTAAATATTTCTTAGCAGTAGGATATTTAAAAATATAGTGGATAATTCCTCCTACCATTCTTCCGATAGCACCTGCAGATATTAAGAGTGAGAAGTTTTGTAAAGTTAAGGTTGGGTGATTAACAAAGTATGGCATTCTTAATAAATCACTCGCCGCGTAAACGAAAGAAAAGGCAGCGAATAGTACTCCTATTCCCAAGATACCTTTTTCTAATTTATAGTAATGTAATCCTTCTTTAATATCTTCAATAAAAGTAATTTTGCTATGAACTTTTTTGGTGTTTAATTTTTCCTCAAGTTTTATCTGAGTTTCAATTGTCGCAGTGATAACAAAAGTTAAAGCATTGAACGCCATTAAAATAGCAACACCAAACTCATATGTTTCGATCAAAAACGTCGCTATAGGCGCCATTACGGCTGCCGATATCGGCCAAATTAAAGAAGAAATTGAATATGCTTTCGAATGATTACCTTTAGAGATAACTTCAGGGAATAAACTTGTAAAGGCGATTTGGTAAACTGTATCAACAATTCCAAAGAAAGCGGCGATTATTGTAAATACCCAGACATTAAAATATCCGGTGAATAAAATCAATGCTACCAAAGAAAAAAAGATACTATAAAAATAATCGATTCTGTATATCATTTTGACTCTTGAATTCCGATCGACAAAAGGACCAACCAAAATTGAAGTAACCATTCTAGGGATAATATTTGCAATTGTAAATAAAGCCAGTGTTAAAGGCGATCCTGTTTGTTTATAGATTAAAATACCAAAAGCAATGCCTGCTGCGGCACTGCCAAAAGCTGATATAAAGGAGCCAATGGTTAAAATTGAAAAGTTGCGGTTCCAAAGTTTATTCATGTTTTTAGTTATGACTAATTAGTCATTATCTCCTAGTTATTAAAAATTCTTCATCCAAATATCCACGTAATATTATACTAAATTTTTCCCAATAAATGTTATAAATATCTTTGAATCTAAGAAAACTTTATTAATTCAAAATTCTAATGATTTAAATGTGTTGATTTTGCTTATATTATGCAAAGAAGATACAAAAATCTGCATTTGTGATAAAATATGGTTATAAATATATTTATAAAGGAAGGTAATTATGAGCAAATTAGTTAAGTCATTATTAAAGACATTTATAATACTTTTAATCATCGTTTTTGTTTTAGTAGGTTTACCGCTTATTTTACTAAGCAAAAAAACCGTCGCTCCTATCGATCAATACAATACCTCGTCGGAAACGGCTTTTTATTCTATGCTAGATGATGAGTTATCAAATTTGATAACTGACATCAATGATGATACTGTATTCTTAACTATTGATGAAGCTTTTATCAATAGAGCTATACAAAAAGAGCTTTCAAAAGACAATCCAAAATATTTAGATAGCCAATATGAGGGTGAAATGGCTTATTCATACATGATGGTTTTCAACAATTTTGGAGTTAAGGGACTTTGGACCGAAATCACTGATGACCAAATAAAAATAACAGCAGGAGCTGATTATGTCACCGCTTCTGGAAATGTATTATATCAAACTGGAATGGAAATTGTTTTCGATATTGTTTTGTCAGAAAACGAAGAATATTATTTAAAAGTAAGCGATATAGAAGTGGGAAAAATTAGCATCGGTTTAAAAACTGTTTATAAATTAGCTAATTTCATTGTTAAAAGTTTGACTGAAAAAAGCTTAAATGATCTAATTTCTGAAAATTTAGGGTTCGGTTATTTTAATGAAGAGGAATTGAGCTTTACTGTAGGGGAAGACGAACTGGCTGATTATCTATACGAAAAAGACCCTACTTTCGCGGCTCTATTAAGAGTAGTTTATGAGCAAGAATTACTGATTCTAGACGTAAGTGACGAAGGTTTTGATGTTTCTTTAAACATTGGTATTTTTAGAAGACTTAGTACAGATTTAGATGAGCCTGCATTTGATAAGTGGGAGAATGATGCTGATAAGGCAGCATTTATGGCCAGTTTAGCAATGCAAGCGGTCATGAATGCCGCAATGAACCCAACAGATCCTAGAATCGATTTGACCGAGGCTGATGTCAATGCGATATTAGACTATTACTTACAAGACAAAGTAAAATTTGAATTGCCTATAAAGTTTAATTTAGATGGATCAGAAATAGAATATATTTTTGGTTCTACCAATCTATTTGTTACAATGGTTGATGATGAACTATCAATACATTTATTGATGACTTTATCTAAAACTGGCATGTCTGGTACCTTTGATATGCAGTTTAATCTTTCAAGCACTGTTAGTATGAACAGTACTGGCGATATGGTGTTAACTATAATTGAAGCTAATCTTGGAGATGTCGAATTAACAAATGATATGCTTTCAACATTGTTTAGCATTTTTGATGAAAACTTAATGGTAGACAATACACTAATTGTCAAAAAAGAAACTTTAAATAGTATGTTTGAAGGTTCAGGCATAATATTTGATGATAGTTATGTACTAAATGGAGAACTTAGATTACATTTTGGGTTAGATAACTAAAAAAAAGTTTTTATAAAGCACATTAAAAATGATATACTTAAATAGTATAAAAATTATTTGCGTGTGGTGAATTACTAATGAACATTTCGATTAGAAAACATTTTGAACATATTGATATCAAGAATCTTGTTTTGATAATTTTTAGCTCAATCGCAATTAGCTTCTTCTTTACTTCAACTGTAGGGATTTTTAAATATGATTTACTAAGAAATTACTATAATTTAAAATTAGTCAATTTAAATGAACTATTACCCTTCTTCGTGACTTTTACTTTAAGTTTTATTGTAATAATATTGTTAATATTTTCACTAATTAAAGAACAACTAGAAAATTTCACTGCTTTTTTCTGGTTGTTTTTCTTATTTATTTTCTCTTATTTCGCTCCAGTAAAGTCTTTAGCAATTGGAGCTGTAATATTTGCTTTACCCGCCTTTTATACCGGTATCGTAAATCTTATTAAAAAACAATCCTATAAACTTTTAAGCATCTTAAAGTGGATAATTTCAGGTATGAACATTTTGCTCTTTGCCGGTCTAATTGCAATCATGATTATGAAGTTTTCGGTTAACTATATTCCGATTGAAGGCATCAATGGTTCACAAATTAGTGATGAAATGATCTACAATCTAGTAATGCAAAAAAGGTTTTTGGTTGCACTAATTATTTTTGGTGGTTTATCAATCATTTATACTACTACTGTTTTTATCAAATTTTTCAAAAAAGAAAAAGTTAAAAGGCTCTTGACTGATGTTGGCTTTAATTTGGTTGCCATTATTCTTCTTGTTCAGGTTATTGTATTTTCACTATTTATGGTTTATCGTTTAAAAGCTTTCGCAACTTCTACTTATGATTTTGGTATTTTTATCCAAATGTTTTATAACATGAGAGACTTTAATGGCATGATTACTTCTCTAGAAAGAAGTGTGTTAATATCTCATAATATGATTCACTTCTCACCAATATATTACTTGATGTTACCGGTATTTATGGTTTTTCCATATCCAGAAACTTTACAGGTATTGCAAATACTTGTTGTAGCGAGTGGAGTATTTCCTTTATGGCTGATTATGAAGGAGTTCAAAACAAGAGATTTCTTTAAAATGTTGGTTATTGTGATGTATGTTATGTCACCGGCTATAATCACCAGTAGTTTTTATGATTTGCATGAGAATTGTTTTTTACCGCCTCTGCTTCTTTTTGTATTGTACTTTGCAATAAAAAAACAAACTATACCACTGTTAATCTTTACTGCTCTAACTTTATTGGTTAAAGAAGATGCCAGTTTGTACTTGGTTTTTGTCGGTTTGTATTTTCTGTTTTCTAGCATTTTCACAAAAGAAAAAAAGGTAGACTTAAAGCAGTTAATTTATGGAGTATCAATTATTATTGTTTCAATGGGATACTTCTTGATGATAACCTCTTTCCTCAATGAATCTGGCGATGGCGCAATGTTTTGGCGTTATAATAATATAAATATTGATAATGAATTAGGCCTTAAGGGGATAATTGCCGGTTTTTTATTAAACCCAAGTTATTTCCTCGCAACTTTCTTTTCCCCTTTGAAAATCAATACTTTACTTCTAGTAATTGGCTCTGTAGGATTATTGCCTTTATTAGTTAGAAATAAATCTGCTTACTTCTTAGCTGCACCACTTATTATCATGAATTACTTAAGTACTTATCCTTATCAACATCAATTTGGTTTCCAATATTTTTATGGGAGTGCAACACTACTAATATTTATGGTCTTACTTGTTGATAAAGAGAATTCTGATAAGAGTTTCTTCAATAATAAGTTTTCCTTTAAACATATAGTTAATGTCTTAGGATTATTAGGTATAGCGGTATCAATTACATTTGGTTCTGTCTATATTTATGAGAGAAAATGGACTTATGAAACCTATCTAGATAATCAAGAAATGTATGAATCAATGAAAGAAACAATGTTAAGTATACCTAAAGATAAAGCGATTGTCGCTAGCGGATATCTAACACCACACTTAGCAGACAGAGAGCTTATCTTCGACTATAGTTACTTCAACTTATTTAACTCTGATTATGAAATTGATTATGTGATTCTTGATGGCAGAATTAACCAAGATACATTGAATCAGATGATAGAGAGAATTGAACTAGCTGGTTTTGTAGAAAGTGATTTATCAACAGAATATATTTTGATTTTTGAATCTTTGAACAATATAGAATAATTTGTAATTTTTGTTATTTATAAAAAATAGAGTGCTTAAGAAACTAAGCACTCTATTTAATTGTAATAATTAAAATCTAGATAGTTTTTAATAATTCATCTACTTCTTTGTCAGACAAATATCGCCACTCACCAATTTTAAGATTATTTATATGAATGTTGATTATTCTAATTCTTTTTAGATTAACTACATTGTATCCAAGTTGTTTACACATTCTTCTTATTTGTAGATTAAGACCTTGCGTAATAACAAGATTGAATGTTTTGTTATTGATTCTCTTTAAGTTAGCTGGTTTCGTTTTAACTAAAACATGTTGAACGGGATTATAAATTTCAACTCCTGAAGTCATTTTATTAATGAAATCCTCATCATACGGCTTATCTACTTCAACAATATATTCCTTGTCGTGATTATTTTCGCTTCGTAAGATTTTATTTACAATCATTCCATCGTTAGTAAGCAAAATCAAACCTGAAGTATCTTTATCTAAGCGACCTATCGGGAAAATTCTTTCGGGATAGTTAAGGTAGGTAATAATATTATTCGGTATATTTTGGTCTGTAGTTGAAATTATACCTTTGGGTTTGTTGAAGGCTAAATAAACTCGTTTAGGACGGTTGCCAATGACGGTATTATCAACTTTTACAACATTTTCTTCATTAACTTCCATACCTAAAGAAGCTACATCTCCATCAATAGTAACTCTCCCGCTTTTGATTAAGCGATCGGCTTCCCTGCGTGAACAATATCCAGTTGAACTTATGTATACGTTTATTCTCATAGCTTTTCCTTTGGCGATAGTCTATTTAAGTCGTTATAATTATACCTTTTTTTTGAATGCAAATCTATACTATTTTTTTATCATTTCCAGCCAATCCACCTGCTTTTTAATTTGTTAATTAATCT
>PGXI01000068.1 GCA_002839125.1 Tenericutes bacterium HGW-Tenericutes-5 | reverse complement strand
CATTTTGAGTAAATCGTAACTCGTAAATCGTAACTCGTAAATCATAACTCGTAAATCATAACTCGTAAATCGTAAATCATAAATCGTAACTCGTAAATCGTAAATCATAAATCGTAACTCGTAAATCGTAACTCGTAAATCATAACTCGTAAATCATAACTCATAACTCGTAAATCAAATGTTCCCTTCGGTAATCCTCAAAAAAGACAAAGAAAAATCTATTGAAAGAAAACACCCTTGGGTATTTTCGGGAGCTATACAAAAAATTGTTGTTGACTCCACACCTCCACAACCACTTACTGATGGTCAGTTAGTAACTGTTTTTGATGATAACAATAACTTCTTAGCTACAGGACATTTTCAAGATGGAACTATTGCCGTTAGAATAATAAGTTTTACGCAAGAGCCTATTGATGATGATTTTTGGTTTAAAAGATTAACCAACGCTTTTGAAATGAGAAAAGCAATGGGTTTAACCGAAAATCCTGCTACCAACATCTACCGATTAGTGCATGCCGAAGGCGACCAAATGCCTGGATTAATCATAGATTTTTACAATGGTACAGCGGTTATTCAATCCCATTCGGCAGGAATGCATTTTGCCAAGCCACAACTTGTTGCTGCTCTACAAAAAATTTATGGCAAAAATTTGTTAGCCATTTACGATAAAAGTGCTGAAACACTTGAAAAACAAACTGACCTGAAAATTGAAAATGGATATTTATATCAAGCTGAAAGCCCAACATTAATTGGAACAGAATACGATTGTAACTACCATTTAGATTGGGTTGAAGGACAAAAAACAGGTTTTTTTATCGACCAAAGAGAAAATAGAAAATTGTTGGGCGAGTTAGCTAAAGATAAATTGGTGCTGAATACTTTTTGCTATTCAGGAGGTTTTTCTGTTGCCGCTCTAAAAAATGGAGCTAAAGCGGTTCATTCTGTCGATAGTTCTAAAAAAGCAATTGAGCTAACCGATAAAAATATAGAGCTAAATCAACTTACTAACCATCAATCTTTTGTTTCTGATACGCTTACTTTCTTAAAAGAAGTAGCTATTAATGCAGCACTTACACATTATGGATTAATCTAGTTTTAAATTAATTAAACTAATAACCACCTTGGTTTCTACTAGGGTGGTTATTTTTCTTTTAATATATAAGATTTTGTTATATAATATTTAAGCACGACAAACTTTAAAAAATTGCGAGGACAACATGAAAAAACTTATTATCTTTACTGTTTTATTAAGCTTTACATTTTTGTTAGGATGTTCTTTAGTCACAACGGAAGAACAAACTACAAGTTTTATACCTGAAACAACTAATAGTTCAACCGATTATTCAAGTTCTAATACAACCGGTGTGACTACGGTTACTAATATAACTGATTTTACTACAGATGTATTTACAACTATAGCCCCAACTACACTAGCACCAACTACCCAAATTCCTACTACTCAAGTTCCAACGACAGAAGCACCTACTACTACAGAAACATTTGATCGTTATCAAGATTTATACTTTTTATCGATTAACGATTTCCATGGTGGTGCCTACGCAGGAATTGAAAGTTTTTCTTATATTGCTGGTGAAGTAAAATATATGAAAGAGAACTATGATAATGTTTTTGCAGTTGCTAACGGTGATATCTTCCAAGGAACAGCTATTTCCAATTACTACTACGGAAGACCATTAGTAGAAGCGATGAATGAAGCATCATTCGATGGCTTCACTATTGGTAACCATGAATTTGATTGGGGTATTGATAAAATAGCTGATTATAAAGATAACTCTTTAGAAAACGGTGAAATGAATTATCCAGTTTTAGCAGCCAATATCGTTTATAAAGATACTCAACAACCACTTGATTTTACTACTCCATATATTGTCAAAGAAACATCAGGAGTAAGAGTTGGGATTATTGGGCTTATCGGTGAAGTTATCAATTCGATTGCAGCTTCAAGAGTAGAAACCATTGAATTTTTAGATCCGATTGATGTTATAAAAGAATATACAAACTACTTAAGAACGATTGAAGATATTGATGTTGTGGTAGTCTATATTCATGATGGATCAGATTACTTAAAATATGAAATTGCCTCTTTATCTGGCGATTACCTAGTTGATGCTGTATTCTTTGGACATAGGCATCAAAATGAAGCTTCAACTGTTTATGATAACAGAGATAACCTTCCACTAGTGTATGCTCAAACAAATGCATATCAAAATTCATTGCTTGCTAAAATTAAATTAACATATGACTTAGTAGAAGATAAGCTAGTTAATTTTTCAGTTGACACCTTAGGAGTTTCATCATTAAGAAATTCAACTGAAGTAGAAATGTTAATTGATTCTTATAATGACAATCCACAGTTTCAACTTTTTGTAAATGAAGTACTTGCGACCTCACAATATGAGTTCGATCGCTATAGTTTAGCACCATGGGGTGCTTCAGTCATAAGAGATTACTTGGGAATCGATGTTGGTGCAGTCAATGCTGGTGGTTTTAGAGTCAATATGTCTCAAGGTGAAGTTACTATGGGAGATATGGTGGTAATTTATCCTTTCGATAACGTTATTAAAACCTCAAGATTAACTGGAGAACAATTGCGCAACTTCTATATTGATATCAATAATGGTGGTGGCGATGTCGTTTTTGACGATGGATTAAGCTATGATGGATCAACTCTTTATATCAACGGCTCACCAGTAGTACTTAACCAGTATTACACTGTAGGGGCAGTGGATTATATCTTTGATAAAACTGAGTATGATTTTATCCAAGGTATAGACATTACCTATACAGGATACTTTATGCGTGATTTGCTAGTTCAAGACTTGAAGAATAATACCAATATTTTTAACCCAGCTAATGGAACTAGTTATCAAGTTCCTCTAAGCATTTTCTTCTCAAAAATAACTGAATCAGTAATTTAAATATAACAATAAACAAAAAGGCTTAGTTCAATTTAAAGAACTAAGCCTTTTCTTCATTATCAATTAGTGGATTGATATTATATTCTATTACTTTGAAATCACCATTTTCAAAAACCAATTTGCTTAATGAACAGTTATGAAGGTATGTTAAATAGGTAAATCCTTCCACATACTTTCTTAACAAAGCTTTAATAACATGAGAATGAGTTACGATTAATAATCTTTTTCCATCATGCTTTTCAGCAATTAGTTTTAAAGTGTTACAAACTCTATCTTCTAAAACTTCATCAGTTTCCATATTTGGAATCATACCATTTCTGGTTAAATCATAATAATCATCACTGATTTTTCTGCCATCATAATCGCCAAAGTTTCTTTCAATCAGATTTTTATCAATCATGATTGGTCTTCTTAAAACCATTCCATGATTAACTAAATCAGCTGTTCTAAAAGCTCTTTTAAGCGGAGAAGAAATAACCAAATCAAAATTAATGTCTAAATCCTTAAAATACTTGCCAGTATCTAAAGCTTGTTTAATACCAGTCTCATTAATTGGATTGTCCATTCTTCCTTGAACAATAAAATTTTTATTAGCATCAGTTTCCCCATGCCTTAATAGATAAATCTCTGTCATCTTAATCACCATAAGTATTATACTATAATATCTTTAATTATAAAGAATAAAGCTATGAAAATGTTTACATTCGTCAATGTTTACATATTTTCATCAATGGTGTATAATATTAAATACTTACAATCTAGAGGTGAAATAAATGCGAGCAGTAGATATTATCGAAAAAAAACGGTCAGGTTTAAATTTAACTGACGAAGAAATCAATTTTATAATTAATGGCTATGTTAAAGGAAATATTCCTGATTATCAGATCAGTGCTCTATTGATGGCTATATTTTTTCAAGGTATGAGTGATGAAGAATCTGCTTTTTTAACCAAATCAATGCTTTATAGCGGTGATGTTATTGATTTGTCAAAAATTGAAGGAATTAAAGTTGATAAACACTCAACCGGGGGTGTTGGTGATAAAACAACCCTTGTCTTAGGTCCACTTGTGGCTTCCTTGGGAGCTAAACTAGCTAAACTTTCAGGCAGAGGTTTAGGACATACTGGCGGTACTTTAGATAAAATGGAAAGTATACCGGGAATGAGAATAGATCTTTCAGAGGAAGAGTTTATTAATCAGGTAAACAAAATAAATATTGCAGTCGCAGGACAAACTCAAAAAATCGTTCCCGCAGATAATCTGCTTTATGCTTTAAGAGACGTAACCGCAACTGTTGAATCAATTCCTTTGATTGCATCTAGCATCATGTCAAAGAAGTTAGCTAGTGGCGCTGATGTAATTTGCTTAGATGTAAAAATCGGTGACGGTGCTTTCATGAAGACTATTGAAGATGCCAAAGAATTATCCAGAATAATGGTTACAATCGGAAAGGCTTTTAACAAGAAAGTTTCTGCTTTCATTACTAGCATGGATGAACCATTAGGAAAAAATATTGGTAATAGACTAGAAGTTAAAGAAGTTATTGAAACCCTTCAAGGCAATGGTCCAAAAGATCTTGAAGAACTATGTGTAACGATTGCTGGATATATGGTTTTTTATGCTAATGAAGCCGCTTCAGTAGAAGAAGGAATCGCTTTGGCTAAAGAAAACCTTCATAACGGAAAAGCGCTTGCTAAGTTCTATGAATTTATCAACGCACAAGGTGGACATATTGATAATCTAGATACATTTATTGAGGTGAAAGAAATAAAACCTTTCAAATCAACGAAATCAGGCTATATTAAGACAATCAAAGCCTTAAACATTGGACTAGCTTCAATGAAACTTGGTGGTGGTAGAGCTACTAAAGAAGATGATATTGATCCTAATGTTGGTATAGTTCTTCATAAAAAGATCGGGGAAAGAATTGAAAAGGGAGAAGTATTAGCTGATATCTACGCTAACAAACACATCTCACAAGAAATTCTTGAACTGCTGGAAGAAGCTTATGAAATAGTTCCTGAAAAAGTAACTGAAGCACCAATTATTCATGAAATCATTTCTTAAACATTAAATAATATATCTTATCTATTGGTAATTAATGTAATTAGTGATATAATAAACTTGGAAAAAGGGGAGCTTGGAGCACCAGGCTGAGAGTATAACTTTTGCTGTTATAGACCTTACCTGATCTGGATAATGCCAGCGTAGGAGTATATTTTATACTTATTAGGTCCCTTTTTAAAAGGGACTTTTTTTGTCCCTAAAAAAAGAAAAGGAGAAAAGAAAGTATGAACAAGAATGTAAAAGTAGTAGCGGAAATTGCAATCCTTTTAGGAGTTGCAGTAGTTCTAGACATTGTTTTTGGAATCTTATCTCAAGGGATTTTCCCGTGGGGAGGTTCGATTTCACCAGCAATGTTACCGATTTTTATTATCGCTTATCGAAGAGGCGTTAAAAATGGCTTACTAGCCGGATTTATGTTTGCGGTGATTCAAATGATGATGACTGGAATGATTTCAAGCGGTGTGATAGCTGCGATCCCAGAATCACCCTATGTTGGACCTGGATGGTTAAAATTGATTTTAGTTTATCTACTTGATTATCTGATTCCGTTTACCTTATTGGGGTTAGCGGGAATCTTTAAAGGCGCTATTAACAATTTAAAACCGTTTATTTCAGGTATGATTTTAGCAGCTTTTATCAGATACCTTTCACATGGAATTTCAGGTGTATTGATATGGGGTAGTTACACCAGTTGGTTTAATGAAACTTATGGCACAAACGTTAGTCCTTTTATATACTCATTTGTAGTTTATAATTTACCTTACATGGCCGCATCTTTAATATTTTGTATCTTAGTAGGTATTATAATGATCAAACGCGGGTTATTAAAAACAAATTTATAAACACTTAAAATAGCGGTTTTCCTTTAATCCGCTATTTTTTATAATAAAATATTAGCACTCAAATATTGACAGTGCTAATATTTATGTTATAATATTAATGACTTAAAAATTTAGGAGGACAATATGGCAAAGAAAACTATTGAATTCAAAACCGAATCAAAGCGTTTATTAGAGCTTATGATTCACTCTATTTACACAAACAAGGAAATATTTTTAAGGGAACTTATATCAAACGCATCCGATGCAATCGATAAGTATCATCTAATGAGTTTGACTGATGAATCTCTAGAAAAAAGAAATGACTATGAAATTCATTTAGAAGTTGATAAGAAACACCGCAAACTAAAAATATCAGATAACGGCATTGGAATGACTTATGATGAACTAATCGAAAATATTGGAACTATCGCAAAAAGCGGCACTTTAGATTTCTTGAAAAACATGAAAGAAAAAGAACTTAAAGACGATGATCTAATCGGTCAATTCGGTGTAGGTTTTTATTCAGCTTTTATGGTCTCATCAAAAGTAGAAGTCATCACAAAATCAGCTTTTAGCAATCAAGCCTATAAGTGGATTTCAAAAGGTGAAAACGGCTTTACTATTGAAGAAACTGAGAAAGATTCAATAGGTACTGAAATCATTCTAACAATTAGAAAGAATGAAGATGAAGAAGAATATGATGAATTCTTAGAAGAATATAAGATTCGTTCTTTAGTCAAAAAATACAGTGATTACGTCAAATACCCAATCACAATGGAACACGAATCACAAGTTCCATTAAAAGATGAAGAAGGCAATGAAATTGAAGGTATGTTTGAAACAAAAGTAGAAAATGAAACCTTGAATTCAATGACGCCAATCTGGAAGAAGAATAAATCAGAAGTTAAAGATGAAGAATTAAACGAATTCTATAAAACTCAATACTACGACTATAATGATCCGCTATTTAGCATTTGGACTAATGTTGAAGGTGCATTGACTTATAAATCTATCGTCTTTATTCCAGAAAAAGCACCGCAAAACCTATATTCTGAAAAATATGAAAAAGGTCTGCAGCTATATGCTAAAGGCGTATTTGTAATGGATAAATGTAAAGAACTAGTCCCAGATTACTTAAGGTTCATCAAAGGCTTAGTAGTTAGTCCTGACTTAAACTTAAATATTTCTCGAGAAATCCTTCAACAAAATCGTCAATTGGTTTTAATTCAAAAAAACCTTGAAAAGAAGATTATCAATGAACTAGAAAAAACCTTGAAAAACGAAAGAGAAAAATACTTAAATAATTGCGTTGGTCAAATTTTGGAAGAAGTATTTCCACCCCAATTACCCAACCTTAAACACATGGTAATTAATTCTCAAGCACAATCAGAATTAAAGAAGCGCGGATTTCAAAGTACCATCATGCCAAATATTTTTGATTTTGACGCACCACTACCAGAAATCGACGATTTTAATTTAAATTTGAAATCAGAGCTTGGACTTAATGCGAACGATTTGTTTTTTCTTCAGCCGACCCGGGTGATCCCTCGCAAAGGGATTGAATTAGCCATCGAGCTTGTGCATCAGCTTTCGGATTTACCGATCAAATTAATTATCTCGCACAACGCTGAATTAAACACACTTGATTATCTATCTGACTTGTTTGCTTTGGCAGCCCTAAAAAAAGTGGATTTGCGCTACCTTCCCGCCCGTTTTCTTCCCTACCGGGTTCAAGGTGTTGGTATCCAAAAGAAATTTAGCCTG